>JANYIY010000065.1 GCA_025358615.1 Gammaproteobacteria bacterium
TCATGCGGCGTCTCGGTTGGGGCGCCGGCGGCAAAGGCTGACTTGACCGGGTGCGCACTGTCTAATTCGCAGGCAATGATTTTTACGTCTGGCCGCAGAGCCCGCACCGCGCACGCAATGCCACACGACAGTCCGCCACCGCCGAATGGAATCAAGATCGCTTCCAGGTCTGACGACTGTGCCAGGATCTCGAGTCCGATCGTTGCATCGCCTGCCAGAGATGCCGGATCCCGTACCGCATCGATGTAAACGCCGTCCTGGCCTTCGATGACGCCGGTCTTGATGGCGCACCACCATTCTTCGGTAGAACGCATGTCGATGCGCGTCCCCAATTGCCGCAATTTCTCAAGCTTGACCTCGGGCGCATTGGCCGGCACCACCGCGGTTGCGGCGATACCTAGCCTGCGCGCCATCCAGGCGACGCCGAGCGCGCTGTTGCCCGTGCTGGTGGTGTAGATTCCGCGCGCCAAGTCGGTCGGCGCTCGCGCCAGCACCGCGTTGCCGATGGGACGGATCTTGAACGACCCGATGGGCTGCAAGTTCTCGAGTTTCAGGAGAATGCTCCTGCCGGGCGGCGCGGCGCCGCACGAAACCAGCGGCGTGACCACGCTCAAACCTTGCAATCTCGCACGTGCCGCTTTGATTTGCGTCATGGCGACAGGCTTTACTTCGTCGAACATCGCAAGAAGTCCTTGATCTCATCCGTTAGCCGCAACTGTGGGCTCATAATTGCATAGTTATATGATATTGCATATACTTCTGAGCAATCATTCTAGCGACGGAAGCACTAAAATATGGAGCCGAATTTCAAGGCATTGCGCAAGGAATTCCCTGTCCTGCAGCGTAAGACCTATCTGAACAGCGGTTCCTATTGCGCGCTCGCGAACGACGTCAAGGCAGCGTTCGAAGCCTACATGGAAGATCGGCTATTGGTGGGCGCGAATTGGGACGTCTGGATCACCAAAAATGAATCCGTGCGTGCCCTGACCGCGCAACTGTTGAACGCAAGCCCTGAGGAGATCGCCGTCACCGCTTCGGTGTCCGCGGGCCTCAATGCCTTGGCAAGTTCTTTTGATTTTACCGGCAAACGCAACAAGGTCGTAATCAGCGACTTTGAGTTTCCCACCAACGCACAAATATGGCATGCCCAGGAGCCGCGCGGCGCGCAGGTCGTCCACGTGCCGCGAGCCCCCGACGGCTACATCCCGCTGCAGCACTTCGCCCAGGCTATTGACGAACAAACTCAACTGGTCGCCATCACCCAGGTATGTTTCAGAAATGGGGCCAAGCTCGATATTCCCGGCATCGTGCGCCTTGCACGTGCAAAAGGCGCAATGGTATTGCTGGACTGCTACCAAGCGGTAGGCTCGCTGGACATCGACGTCAAAGCGCTGGACGTCGATTTTGCCGCCGGCGGCATGCTGAAGTATCTACTGGGCACTGCCGGCATCGGTTTCCTCTACGTGCGGGATTCATTCACCAAGTCGCTGTTGCCCACCAATACCGGCTGGTTCGCGCAGGCTGACATTGCGGCCATGGACATCACAGAGAATCGCCCAGCGCCCAGCGCGCGTCGCTTCGAAGCTGGCACGCCTCCCGTCGTCAATTGCTATGCAGCTGAGGCCGGCTTGAAGTTCCTATTGGCAATCGGCACGCCCGCCATCGAAAAGCGCAACTTCGCCCTGACGCGACGTTGCATGGAAAACCTCGAGGAGATTGGGTGGCCAAGCATTACGCCCAAGCAGGATGAACGCCGCGGCGCCACCGTCGCCGTCCCTTCGCGCAGCAGCGGCGCGCTGTGCGCCGAACTCTTGAAGCGCGACATCGTCACATCGCACCGTGATGACAACCTCAGAGCCAGTTTCCACTTTTATAACGATGAAAACGACGTAGAGTCATTCATCGCGGCCATGAAGGACCTGCGCGGCTCATTTAGCCCGCGCTGATATGGACATTCGAGTCCTGCGTGGCGCCGATGTGCGCGAGCTTCTGCCCATGGCGGAATGCGTTGAACTCATGCATCGCACCATGATTGCCGTAGCAGAAGGGCGGGTCGTACTGCCCCTGCGTTCCGTCATGGTCATGCCTGGCGATCTGGGCATGCTGGGGAATATGCCGGGCTACCTTGCCGAGCCTGAGTGCTTCGGCGTCAAGCTGGTGAGCCTGATACCGCGCAACAAGCCGCCGCTCTACTCATCGCATCTGGGATTGGTGTTGTTGTTCGAAGCCGAGCACGGCTGCCCCGTTGCCTTGTTGGACGCGGCCGAGATCACCGCGATACGCACCGCCGCAGCCAGCGGCTTGGCAACGCGATTGTTGTCCAACCCGCAAGCCGGCGACTTAGCTGTGCTGGGAGCCGGAGAGCAAGCGCGCAGTCATCTGACGGCCATGCTGGCCGTGCGCACGCTACACCGGGTCAGGATTTGGTCGCGGGACAGCGCCAAGGCGGCTGAATTCGCCCGCGTCGAGGGCGCTCGACATCACATCAGCATCGAGACGGCACCGACGGCGCGTGAGGCCGTCGCCGACGCGGACATCATTTGCACAGTGACCAAGGCCCGCGATCCCATTCTTCTCGGCGAATGGCTGGCGCCGGGAGCGCATCTGAACGTGGTCGGCTCCAGCATCGCCAGCACGGCGGAAATCGATACGCCGGCAGTCGTTAAATCGCGATTCTTCGTCGACTACAAAGAATCCACTCGCAATGAAGGGGGCGAGTATTTACGAGCCCTCACCTCTGGCGCAATTTTCGCGGAGCACATTCTAGGAGAAATCGGCGAAGTGGCGAACGGCTCGTTAGTCGGCCGACGCTCGCCTTCCGATATCACGCTGTACAAATCACTGGGTATCGCACCGCAAGATCTCGCCTCCGCACACTACGTGCTGCAGAAGGCGCGCGCGGCCGGGATTGGACAAGTCATCGATTTTTGAAGGTCATTGCAATGCCCACTCCGGTTTTGAGGTTACCGACCCATGAGGACGTGGTGGCTGCGCGCAATAACATTCGCGGTCTCGCCATACGCACACCGTTGCTGAGGCTGACTGCCGATATTCCCTGCACCCAGATTTATCTCAAGCTAGAAAATCTACAACCGCTGGGCTCGTTCAAAATCCGGCCCGCATTGAACGCGCTCAAATCTATGGATGTGCAACGCTTGCGGCGCGGCGTACTGACAGCCAGCGCCGGCAATTTCGGACTGGGTCTGGTGTTCGCCGCGCGTCAAATTGGTGTACCGGTGACCGTTGTGGTCCCGGACGGATCAGCGAAAACGAAAGCCGATGCCCTGACCGAACTGGGTGCGAAGGTGATTCGCCTGCCCTTCGAGGAATGGTGGCAGGTACTCACCGGTCGTAGCTTCGCCGGCGAAGTAGGCGTGTTCGTTCATCCCGTGGCCGAGTCTGCGGTGATCGCCGGCAATGCGACCATCGGCGCGGAAATCATCGAAGATCAGCCCGATATCGACGCCGTGGTCGTGCCTTTCGGCGGCGGCGGCCTGGCCTGCGGGATCGGGTCGGTGTTTCGCAGACTCAAGCCCGACGTGCGAATGATCATCGCGGAATCCGAAGCCGCGCAGCCGGCTGCCGCGGCATTGGCTAACGATAGACCGGTCAAAGTGCCGCACCTCCAGAGTTTCGTCGACGGCATGGGCAGCACGACGGTGCTGGAGGAAATGTGGCCGCTGGTCCGGCAGATGGTGGATCAAGCGACCTGCGCCTCCTTTACCCAAATCACCGAAGCGATTTGCCTCCTGGCACGACGCCATCACATCATTGCGGAAGCAGCGGGCGCTGCGTCCGTTGCTTCCGCAATGTCGGGACAAGCGGGTAAGGGGAACATTGTATGTATAATTTCCGGCGGCAACATCGATGCCCCCAAACTGGGAGCCATCCTTAACGGCCAGAGCCCATTTTGATCATGACACGACAAAAGACTGTTAAAGGCGCCACGGACAAAGCGCTGTTCGATGATTTCCTGCCGCTGTTGGTCACGCGCCTCGCCTATGAACTGAACCTCGATCTGGTCGAAAAGCTGCGGGTTGAGGGCATCAACCTGACGCGCTGGCGGATTCTGGCGGTGCTCGCCATGGGCGATGGCATCACCATTATCGAGATCATCGACCGCGCCATGATGCAGCAGTCGGCACTCAGCCGCGCCCTGATGAACATGGAAAAGGAGGGCTACGTCCGCCGTGTGCCGCGTCGTCAAGACTCCCGCTACGTAGAGGTATTTCTGACGGACAAGGGCCGCGCCCTGTTCAACTCCCTCAACGTGGTGGTGCGTCGCCGGCAGACGCGGCTGCTCGATGGATTTTCGCCCACAGAACGCCAAGCCGCCTTCGAACTGCTGCGGCGTTTGAGCGGCAACATGACGAAGTGAGAACACACCACGCGGCCGTCGCCCCAATAATCTTGCGTCAGTTGTGCGTTGCACGCAACACTTCGTCAGTGACTTGATCTTTCATATGATAACTCATATTGTATTCCCACTACACGGGAGAACCATCGATGCTGCGTTTTGCAACTGGATTCGAATTGACCGACAAGTACAAAATTTCCAGCCGCGTTCTGGCATTGAGCGCGGCCATCGCTGCGATCCTCACCGGCACACCGGTTGCGGCGGCGGACACCGCCAGCGACTCAGCGGGGCTCAACGAGATCGTCGTCACTGCCAACAAGCTCAATTCGCAAAAGGTATTGGACCTGCCGATCTCGATCCAGGCGATCAGCGGTGATGCCCTGCAGCGCGCCGGCTACTCTGAGTTCATGGACGTCGCGGGGCAGATTCCCGGTCTCTCGGTCCAGGACTTAGGCCCCGGTGATAAAAAATATGTTATTCGCGGCATCAACTCTACCGGTGATTCGACCGTCGGCCTCTACTACGGTGAAGCAGTGATCAGCGGTTCAAACGCCGATGACGGCGGCGGCTT
>JANYIY010000075.1 GCA_025358615.1 Gammaproteobacteria bacterium
TGCCCCGTGAGATCGGGCGCAGGGTCGAGAGCCAAAGAAAGGAAGCGGTTCTTTTTTGAAAAAAAGAACCAAAAAACTTCTGTCCGTTTGCTCTGCGGTCTCCACGGAGGGGGGGCGAAGCCAATGGAGAAAAAGTTTTTGCTTCTTTTTTCAAAAAGAAGCGCTTGCTTCGCTTGCCGCCCGTACGGTCAATGATTTCAATGGTTGGTATCATTCCGGCCTCCCGTCACCCTAAGCCCTGGTAGTAACCACTCAACATCATCGCATGGGTCACGAGTTGCAACTCGGCTGCTATACGTCGTTCGCGGAATTCGCCGCACATCGACGTGCCTAGCACCGGTCGACACTTTCGTCACCGAGGACACTGACCGGCCCAGTGCCGAGAAGTCTTAGCCCGCGGCTCCGAGCACGACCACGTGCTGCCGCCCGGACACCACCACGCCGCCCGGCTTCTCGACGGTGACGGCGAATGCTTTTGCCGACAGCACCGGCAGCGCCGCGTGGATGGGAATCACCACTTCCGTCGCGTTCGCCGGAATATCGAAGACCCCGCCATCCACGGGATAGCGCTGGTCGCGGCCGCCGTCGAAGATCCATAACTGGTATTGCCGCAACGCCGGATCATTCGGAGCAAGGCCGACGAAGTGCAGGAAGCCGCGCTGCGTGACCGGATCCCACACCACATCGCCGCTGACGCCTGCGGCGGCGGGGTCCTTGGTTGCACCGAGAGTGAGCTTGAGCGAATCGGATTTCGCCAGCAGCGCCTCACGCTCCTCGGCAGCGGTCGGCGGCTTCGGCGGCGCGATCAAAGCGGGCGCAGGCGATACGGCGGCGACCGGAGCCGCCGGCGGCGGCGCACGATTCCAGGCAATTACCGCCAGCACCAGGCACGCGGCGGCGGCGAACCAACCATAGTTGCCGGACTTCGGCGCCGAACGCGCGGATCGACTTGCCGCGGCGCGCGCTTGCGCAGCCGCAAGCTCGACGACTTTTTCACGGTCGCCGCTCGACGCACCGGCCACCGGTATGCCGGCCTCCGCATAATGCTTCAGCGCCTGGTGCTCGATCCGTTGTGCCAAGTCGGCCGGCAGCGGCAGCGCGTTCGCGCTGCCGGCCAGCGCAACCGCCGCGGCCGCGCGCTCGAACTCGCGCAAGTTCGCGCTTGCAACCGCGCTGTCCAAAACGTCGAGCGCACGCTGCTCAGCCGGCGACAGCCCCTCGGTGACTTGCTTGACCAGCAAGTCCACCATGGCTTCATCGAGCTGACCTTGTGGACCCAGCTCGACCATCAGCCCTCGCTCAAGATGCGCTCGGCATCTATGTTCATGAATTCGCGCACTCTGATCAGACCCCGACGCATAAACGATTTGACGGTGCCCAGCGGCATGCTCAGCCGAGCTGCGATTTCGGACTGAGTAAGGCCGTGTATCAGCCCGAGCTCCAGTACCTGCCGCTGCTCCGGACGCAGCTCCGCCAGTGCCCGCGTAGCCTGTTCCGCCTCCAGCGACGTTTCCGACGAAGTGCCCGCATCCGCCCACGCCACCGTCTCCAATGCCTCGACGGGATCCATGGGCGGCTCGGCGCTGGTCTTGCGCAAGCGATCGATAAGACGCCGCCGCGCGATCATCGCGATGAACACCTTGTCGGAGCCCTGCGATGCATCGAAGCGAGCGGCACTGCGCCAGATGTCCAGAAAGATTTCCTGCGTTGCGTCTTCGGCATCCGACGGCGAGCGCGACAGACGTCGCGCCAAACTCCACACCAGAGCACCGTATTGCTCGATGCAGTCCCGCACGGCGGCGGAATCACCGCTGGCAATGCGTTGCAGCACGGACGGATTCATTGATGGCCTTGTGGACTCATTCGCGGCGACGGCAAGGGTGGATTCAACCCGTATTCACTATTTATTCGCGGCACGATAGCAAGAAATGACACCGGATGATGTTAAATCGCCGGCTACCGGCGCGGCCTTAGGCGCCGTCTTTGAGACGTAGCTTGAGCTGCGGCAGGCGCTGGGTCTCGCCCGTGGCGCGGCGCAGGTCGCGCTCGTGATTGACACGCGATCGGCCATGGCGCGGATTCAGGATTATCCAGCGCCATTCGTTCAATTGATGCTTGAGCAGCGGCAACAATGAGCGCTCCGAAGCAGACTCGACGCCGTACTCCGCCGGGAACAGCGTCGTGCAATACAGATCGAAGTATTCGGCATACAGCGACTCGTAGTGCTCCATCGGATCCAGAAATGCCGGGTCGTGCACCAAGCCGGTGCCGACGTGATTCGCACACATGAAGCTGCCGGCCTTGCGCACGTAGCCACCGTGCTCGGCAATGACCGCAGCTTGATAACCGCGTGTCGGATAAAAGTGCTTGAGCATCCGCGTGCGCTGCGGCCCACGGACTTCGTTGCGGCGCAGATATTCGAACAGCGCCTTACCGTGAATCAGGCGAAGACTGGTTTGTCGCAGTGCCGCGGCCTGAACTCGCAATACGCCGTAGTCGGCCACATGGCGCATGAGGCCCGAGTGCTCGTTTTCCCACAGCTGCCAAGTAGTCGGATTCTCGGACAAGCGGTTCGCAACCAGTTTTTCTTTGTCGTCGCCACCGTGCAGCGCGCTCTCGATCCGGTCGGTGGATTCGCGCATAAGACGGGAAAGACTGATCGCACTGCGGTGCACCCTGTAGATCCTCCCGCGTTTTTGATTGTCGACTGTGGGCAGTGGCTGCCCCGAGCGAATATTAGTAGTTAGCCCTAATCCCGTCGCGATGACAAGTATTGATTAGAAAAATATGCGGCGTGCAACAGTGCCGACGCACTATTTTTATTCACGCAGCCAATGGCGCCGCCATCTGCACCTGATTTCGGCCGCGCCGCTTTGCAACATAGACGGCAGCATCCGCCTGCGCGATGAGATGTTCGCCCCAAACGCCAAGGGTATCGCTGGCGGCAATACCGATGCTGCAGGTCAGACGAATCGGATTGCCATATCCGTCGACGCGCACGCCGGCAACCCGTTCCAGAATGCGTTGCGCAATGGGGCTGGCTGCTGCCGCGTCGGCGCTGCTCAATATCACGACGAATTCTTCGCCGCCATAGCGGCCGATAACATCGGATTGTCGCAATTCGGCATGAATGGGATCAATGATGGCGCGCAGACATGCGTCGCCGGCCTGATGGCCGAAGGAATCGTTGATTTGCTTGAAATGATCCAGATCGATGAACAGCAGCGCAATGGGTAGACCGCGCGCCCGCGCCCGCAGGCACGCGGCGTCGAGGCGCTCGATGAGCGAGCGGCGATTCAATACGCCGGTCAGTGGATCGGTTTGCGCACGTCGTTCAGCGTCGCTCAGTGCCAGGCGTTGCGCGCGCAACCGATCCGCCACGCCCAAGGCAATGAGCACCGCCGCGGCGACCATCGACAAGGGCAGGGCGTAGTAATAGAGCAGTGGGCTGGAATCCACCGAGGCGATGAACAGGAACCGCACCGCAGCAGTGATGGTGAAGCCTTCCAGCAATCCCCATGCGATCAAAAACCATCCGGCCGCGCGATTGCCTCGCTGCCAGGCAAGGAATGACACCACCACGGTAAATATCGACGTCGCGATGAACAGCAGATTGCCCGACGCCGTCACCCACATGCCCAGTCCCACGAGTTTGGCCAGATTCGCGAAGGTGACCGCGACGAAAGCCCAGGCAAACCAGCCGAACATCGTATAAATCCGCGGCGAGGAATGGCGCAGGTCGGCGATCTCGCGGGTGAACAGGCACGCGACCGCACCGCTCAGACTCACCGGGACGTTCCAGGCAAAGGAGGTCAGCGGCCGTGCGTAGGACAGCCACGGCCAGTCGAAACCCTGGCCGGAGAGATAGGCGATGTACAGCGCCTGCAGGAAGAACAAGGTCGCATACAAAATGAAAATGCGGTCCACCAGCAAGAACCAAATCAAAAGCGCCGACAACGCCAGCGCTATCAGAGCGCCGAACACCAGCGCAATCGTTCGCGCATGCTCGGCGCCGCGCGCCAGCGTGTGGTCGAGAGTCGAATCGTTGAAGGTCACTGCATCGAAGAACTCGGCGCCGGGCGCGCTCACGCGCGCGTAGAGGGACTGTCTTATGTCAAGTCCGTCGACGTAGGTAAACACCGTGTCCTGAGTGCCGCGAAATCCCGGCAACTGCGTGGCCCGGGGAAGTGACACGACGGTGTCGCGGCGCACCGCGAAGATCTCGGCCTGAATTTGCCGCACGGCATGCATCACCACCACCGGTATGCCGGCCACTGGTATGCCGGCTGTTTGCGATGCGCCGCTCGAGGCGCGGTCCGGCAGCGTCAGCTTCAGCCAAAAGACACCGTGCCCGCGCATCTTGGCTGCCGTGAGCGGGGGCCGGCCTACCGGAAGCCGGCCCAGCGGTTCAAATTTGTCGTCGAGCGCACCCGAGGCGACTTCGCCCACCGTCGGATTCGCCACGGCGGCGTTCAGGGTTCGTATCTCGTAGGGGGATTCGGCGGCAGCCGCGCCGAGCGGGATCAGCGTCCCGATCCAGCCGAGGATGCACGCCGCGAACAAGCCACGCACAAGATTCAGGTGCCCATCTTCAATACTGCCGCGACAGCAGCCAGTGGGCCAAGCAGCGCAGCGGCTCCGCACGTTCACCGAACGGCGCCAGCGCGTTGATTGCCTGGCCGTGCAGATGACGCACACGTTGCTGTGAGGCCGGTATGCCGATCACCGCGGGATGCGTGGGTTTCGCTCGTTCGCTATCCGCTCCCGTGGCCTTGCCCAACGTGGACACATCGCCGATTACATCGAGCAAGTCGTCTTGGATCTGGAATGCAAGACCCACGGCGACGGCAAAGCGCGTCAGCGCGGCATACAGGTTGGGATCGAGACGCGGCACGCATTCGGCAGCCATCAACACGCTGGCGCGAATCACCGCTCCCGTCTTGCGAGCGTGCATGTCTTCCACCTGGCCGATGTCGAGCCGCATCCCCTGAACGGCCAAATCAATGGCTTGACCGCCTGCCATTCCAAACGTACCGCTGGCCTGCGCGAGCATATCGATCAGTCGCAGCCGGATTGCCGGCGAGGCCGGCAGCTTCGGATCGGTGGCGAGCAATTGAAACGCCAAGGGCTGCAGTGCATCCCCCACCAACAACGCGGTAGCCTCGTCATACGCCTTATGACAAGTCGGCCGGCCGCGCCGCAAATCGTCATCATCCATCGCCGGTAAATCGTCGTGCACCAACGAATAAACATGCACCAGTTCAATGGCGCAGGCCGCCGCCTCGACGTCGTCCTCGGCAAGGCCCAGGGTGCGGGCGGTGGCGAACAGCAATGCCGGACGAATGCGCTTACCGCCTCCCAATACGCTGTAGCGCATGGCTCCGTGCAGGCGAGTCGGTACCGCACTGGAGTCGGGCAGTCGCGCCGCGAGTGCGTTTTCCATGCGCACGCGCCACGCTTCGAGCTGCGCATCGAATGCGTCGGCACTCAGGGTCTCGTCCTGCACCGGGATGCGGCGATCGGCTGCGTCGTTCATGCGCGTAGGGAGTCCTCGGACTCCCGGCTATGCGCTCGTCCGGTTCATGCGCTCTCCCGGCTCACGCGCTTGATTTCGCTGAGCGGGATCGACGCGATCGTGCCATGCCGAACACCGTCGGCGTACTTGACGGGCAAGTCGGGTGCCATCGAGCCTGTGATGCGCGGGCCGCGCATCCAAACCTGCAACGCTTTGAGCGGATGGCTGAACGCGTCATTGACGGCGGTGCCCTCGAAGCCGCAATGCGCCATGCAGTTGTCGCAGCGCGGATTTTTGCCGACTCCGTATTTATCCCACTCAGTGTCATCGATCAGCGAGCGGTAGGTAGGTGCATACCCTTCATCGGAGAGCAGGTAGCAAGGCCGCTGCCAGCCGAATATGTTGTAAGTGGGATTGCTCCACGGCGTGCACTGATAGGTCTGGTTGCCGGCGAGAAAGTCGAGAAACAGTGCGGAATGATTGAACGACCACGACAGGCCCGAGGGGCGGCGGCTCAAACTGAAGATACTGCGGAACAGCTGCTTGCTGGCATTGCGTGCCAGAAACACATCCTGTTTCGGCGCGTGATGGTAGCTGTACCCAGGCGACACCGTGATCCCCTCGACGCCCAGCCGTGTGGCGGTGTCGAAGAAATCGGCCACGTCCGCCGGCTCTTCACCATTGAACAAGGTGCAATTGATGGTCACGCGAAAGCCCTTGGCTTTGGCGAGTTCGATCGCCGCTACCGCCTTGTCGAATACGCCTTCCTGGCACACCGACTCGTCGTGCCGTTGGCGATTGCCGTCCAGATGAATCGAGAAGGTAAGGTAAGGCGAAGGCTGGTATTCGTGGATATGCTTGGAGAGCAGAATTGCGTTCGTGCACAGATAGACGAATTTCTTGCGCGCGACGATGCCCGACACTATTTGCGGCATCTCTTTGTGGATCAGGGGTTCGCCGCCCGGTATCGACACGATGGGTGCGCCGCACTCGTCCACGGCCTGCATGGCGTCTGCGACGCTGACCCGCTTCTGTAGGATCTCCTTCGGATAGTCGATCTTGCCGCAGCCGGAGCAGGCGAGATTGCACTGGAACAGGGGTTCCAGCATCAGAACGAGGGGATAGCGCTTATCACGGCGCAGCTTGCGGCCGGCGATGTAGCGCGCGACCTTGTACATTTGCAGTAGTGGAATGGCCATGCACTATCTTACCGCGAGAGGCGGCTGTTGGCCCAATTCAGATTGCAATCCAAGCACTTGGCCGCGGTGATCCCGCCAAACTCTGGCCCATTCGAGCATGAACCAGGGCGTAAAATTACCGTCCCCGCTCGACATTTCCGCCTGCAGCGCCTCCGGTTCCACCCAGCGCCAGGCGTGAATCTCATCAGCGTTGATTTTGACTGCATCGCTACTGCAGCCGATGAAAACCGAGCAAAGCTCGTTCTCGGCCCCCGTTTCGTCGAATTGCGCCTGGTATTGGAATTTGAACAGGAAATGCAGGGGGCAGCGCATCCCCAGCTCTTCCTCCAGCCGGCGGCGGATCGCCCCCTCCATGGTCTCGGCGCGGCGCGGATGACTGCAGCAACTGTTCGACCAGTACAAAGGCCACAACCTTTTCGACGCGGAACGCTGCTGCAACAGCAATTCGCCCCTGCCATTAAATATCAGTAATGAGAAGGCCCGATGCAGAATGCCGCGGCCCTCATGGCACAGCACCTTGCTCAGGTGCCCGACGCCTTGATCGGACTCGTCTACCAGGATCAGCGAATCCGAATCCGCGGCAATATCGCCTGCCGTGGCGGTAAAGTCACTCATGCGCGGGATAATAGCTGCTTGGCTACGGGCCTGTCTCAAGCCAAAAGATGGTGGTCGCGAAACCAGCGCAGCGCATCTTCGAACGCCTGCTCGGGTGGCCGCCAGCGGTACCCCAACTCACGAACCGCTTTGGCGCTCGAGAAGAACATGCGCTTGCGCGACATGCGCACGCCCTCGAGCGTCAACCGGCCGCTGCGGCCGGAGATTTTGGCAAAGCCCTCTGCGAGGTATGCAATCGGCAGCACCGCGGCATATGGCAGGCGAACGCTCGGCGGCTTGCGGCCGCTGAGCCGCGAAATATCGTTGAGAATCGACTTCAGAGTCATGTCCTCACCCCCCAAGATATAGCGCTCGCCGGGGGTGCCGCGTTCGAAGGCCAGCAGCTGCCCGGCGGCAACGTCGTCCACGTGCACGATATTGAGTCCGGTATCGACATAGGCAGGCATGCGGCCGCAGGCCGCATCCAAGACCAACTGTCCGGTCGGGGTGGGCTTGATATCGCCCGGGCCGATCGGAGTCGACGGATTCACGATGACCACCGAGAGCCCCGCGCGTGCTGCGTCTCGAGCCACTTCTTCCGCGAGATACTTCGACCGTTTGTAATGGCCGATCATATTGCTCAAGCTCACGGCAGTGCTTTCATTGCCCGGCGAACCATCCGCCGGAATGCCGACGGTTGCGACGCTGCTGGTGTACACAACGCGGACGACTCCCGCGGTGCGGGCGGCGCTTAAGATATTGCGGGTGCCTTCCACATTGGTGAGATACAGCGGCTGCGGATCGCGGGCTCCCAAGCGGTAATCGGCTGCGACATGGAACAAACCATCGCAACCCTGGAGCGCACGCTCCAGCTGCCGCACCTCCGCCAGATCGCCTTCCACGACCTCCGCCGCCAGCGCCCCGAGATTGCTGCGGTTAGAGCCGCTGCGCACCAGCACTCGAACCTGCCAGCCGGCGTTCTCCAAGGCCCTCGCGACCGCCGCGCCGACGAAGCCGGTCGCGCCGGTAACCAACGCCTTCATGCGTCGCGCGCGACCGCGACGCGCGCGCCTGCGACCTGCGGCGCCGAAAAACCCACGCGCGCGACACTGCTCAACGAGCGCAGCGCCGCGCGGTAGCGCTGCGCCAGACGGATGACGGCAATCAGTTCCTGCGGCGCCAGAGCGAGGCTGCCGAGCAATTGCCGCATGTTCACCTGACCGGCTTGGCTTGCCGCAACTACCGCGCGCGGCAGCACGTCCCCGGCCGTATCCACGATCACGCGCACCGCCATGAACGGCAG
>JANYIY010000085.1 GCA_025358615.1 Gammaproteobacteria bacterium
GCTGTCTGGAGAGAGTCCTTTCGTAGGACCGCCGAAGGCGCAACCGCCCGGAAACGCTCAGGCACATGAACGGCAGACTCTCGCGATCTCTGGAGAGCGGTCGCGCTTGAGGCGATCCACCGAAGGGGAGCAGCGCTGTAAGCGCGCGATCTCTCAGGTTCAAAGGACAGAGGGGCAGTGCAATGGTGCATGTCTCTTTATTCTTTTGCCGAGAGGTCGCGATGGGTCTGAAGACAGCGCTCTATGACACCCATGTCATGCAGGGAGCCAAAATAGTTGATTTCGGCGGCTGGGAAATGCCGTTGCACTATGGCTCGCAAATAGAAGAACATCATGCGGTGCGCCGCGATGCCGGCATGTTCGACGTGTCTCACATGGGGGTCGTCGATCTGACCGGCGACCGGGTTCGCGAGTTCTTGCGAACACTATTGGCCAACGACGTGGGCCGGCTGAAGATCCCGGGCAAGGCGCTGTATTCCTGCATGTTGCTGCCCAGCGGCGGCGTACTCGACGATTTGATCGTCTACTTCCTGTCGGAGAATCTGTTTCGTTTGGTGGTCAACGCCGGCACGCGCGACAAGGATCTGGCATGGATTACCCGGCATGCGCAGGCCTTCGGAGTGAGCGTCGAGCTGCGCGAGAATTTGGCAATGATTGCCATTCAGGGGCCGAATGCCCGGCAAAAGACGCTGCCGTTGCTGACGCCGGCGCAGCGCGTCGGCGCTCTTGAATTACCGCCTTTCTACGGCGCGGCTTTCGATTCCTGGTTCATCGCGCGCACCGGTTATACCGGCGAGGATGGATTCGAAGTGCTGTTGCCGGCCGCCGACGCCGACAAAACTTGGAATGCGCTGCGCGCGCAGGGGATTGCGCCCGTGGGCTTGGGTGCACGGGATACCTTGCGCCTGGAAGCCGGCATGAACCTCTACGGCAACGACATGGACGAAGAGCATCACCCTCTGGAATCGGGTCTGGCGTGGACGGTGGCCTTCGAACCCGGCGAGCGCGATTTTATCGGCCGGCAAGCACTGCAGAATCTGCCCCGGGACGGCAGCCGCGAGCTGGTCGGGTTGCTGCTCAAAGAGCGTGGGGTGCTGCGCAGTCATCAGAAAGTAGTGATGACCGATCAGTCAGCACAGTCCTCGGCCGAGGCCGCTGCGCTGCCGTCCGCCACCGGCGAAATCACCAGCGGGACTTTTTCTCCCAGCTTGAATCGCTCCATAGCGTTCGCCCGCGTGCCACGGACCACGGCCGCGAGTGTGCAGGTTGAGATTCGCGGCAAGCTGCACGCCGCTCGCATCGTCAAGCCGCCGTTCGTGCGGCATGGAAAGGCATTGATTTCACTCTAGTCACAGGGGATTCATTTTGAGCGACATACCCAATGATTTGCGATACACCAAGAGCCACGAGTGGGTGCGCAAGGTGCACGGCGAGGCGCCTGACGGCGCGGTTGAGATCGGTATTTCCCAACACGCGCAGAGCGCCCTCGGGGATCTGGTATTCGTCGAGGTTCCGGAGGCGGGGCGCACGTTGAGCGCCGGCGAGGCCAGTGCCGTGGTCGAATCCGTCAAGGCGGCTTCCGATGTCTACAGCCCGGTGAGCGGCAAAGTCATTGCGGCGAACGGCGAACTGGCGGCACGGCCCGAACTGGTCAATCAGGACCCGTATGGCGCGGGTTGGCTGTTCCGCGTGCAGACCAATGGACCCTTCGATGAGGCCACGCTCATGAGCCCCGTAGCCTACGCGCAATACCTGGCCGATGAGGCCAAGTAGGAAATCCCATGGCATTCATACCGCACACGGCCGACGACATCGATCGCATGCTGGAGCGCATCGGCGCGCAATCGATCGACGATTTATTCGATGAGATTCCCGCGGCGCTGCGGGCCGGCGCGCTCAAGCTGCCGCCGGCGATGGGCGAAATGGAATTGGGGCGCCTGCTGACTGAACGCGCACAGGGCGACGGCCGGCCGGTGAATTTCATCGGCGCGGGGGCCTACGAACATCACATTCCGGCTCCGGTATGGGCCATCACCACGCGCGGTGAATTCTATTCGGCATACACGCCGTACCAAGCCGAGGCCAGCCAGGGCACATTGCAATTGATTTACGAATATCAATCGATGATGTGCGCGCTCACCGGCATGGAGGTATCGAACGCCTCGCTGTATGACGGCGCGTCGGCACTGGCGGAAGCCTGTCTCATGGCGGTGCGCGCCAATCGTGGCTCGAACTCGCGACGCATTCTGCTGCCGCGCAGCCTGAATCCCACCTACCGCCAAGTGGCGCACGCGATCGCCGGCAATCAGGGATTGGTCTTCGAGTCCGTGGATTTCGATCGAGCGGCGGGGCGCACTGCGCTGCAGGCCCTGCTGCCTTATAGCGGGCAGGATGTCACGGCCTTGGTCATTCAACAGCCGAATTTCTTCGGCTGTTTGGAAGAGGTGGATGAACTCACCGACTGGGCGCACCAGAACAAAATTCTGGTGATTGCGGTGGTCAACCCCATTTCGCTGGCGGTGTTGAAAGCCCCCGGGCAATGGGGCGCGCGGACCGAGGCAGGCCATGGCGCCGACATCGTGTGCGGCGAGGGCCAGCCCCTGGGTGTGCCCCTGGCCTCGGGCGGGCCTTACTTCGGTTTCATGACCACGCGCATGCAGTATGTGCGGCAAATGCCGGGACGAATCGTCGGACGCACCGTGGACACCGAGGGGCGGCCGGGATTCAGCCTGACTTTGCAGGCACGCGAGCAGCACATACGGCGCAGCAAGGCGACTTCGAATATATGCACCAATCAGGGACTGCTGGTCACGGCCGCAACCATCTACATGTCGCTTCTGGGGGCCGCCGGATTGCAGCGTGTAGCGGCGGCGAGCTTGCAGCGCACTGCCGACTTGGTGGCGCGTTTGAGCGCGGTCGCGGGGGTGAAGGCGGCCTTTACCGCGGCGCGTTTTCACGAGGCCGTGCTGCTGCTGGATCGACCGGTCCCGCCGGTGCTGAACGCCCTGGCGCAGCGCGGGATTTTGGGGGGACTCGATCTCACCGACCGCTACCCTGAGCTAGGCCATGCACTGTTGGTGTGCGCCACCGAAACCAAACTCGACGTCGATATCGATTCGTACGCCGCCGCGCTCGCCGACGTCATGCAGGTCGCGCGCGCCGCCGCTTGAGTACGCAAAGAATTTAGGAGAAGACGATGACTGAGCTACAGGCAAGGGAACCACTGATATTCGAACTCGGCAAGCCGGGACGGCAGGCGGTGACACAGTTCCCGCCGCACGCGCCCGGCACTGCGGAAATTCCGGCGCACCTGCGCCGCGCCGTGCCGCCGGCGTTGCCCGAGGTGTCCGAGTTGCAGGCGGTGCGCCACTTCACGCGCCTCTCGCAGATGAACTTCTCGATCGATACGCATTTCTATCCGCTCGGCTCTTGCACCATGAAATACAACCCAAAGGCATGCAATAGTTTCGCCATGCTGCCGGAATTTCTGGCGCTGCATCCGCTCGGGCCCGAGCCACAGGGGTTCATGGCCTGCATGTACGAACTGCAGGAGATGCTGCAGGAAATTACCGGCATGCAGGGCGTCAGCCTGACGCCGATGGCCGGCGCGCAGGGGGAGTTCGCCGGCGTTGCGATGATTCGCGCCTACCATCAGGCGCGCAACGACATGGGCCGCACCGAAATCATCGTGCCGCAGGCCGCGCACGGCACCAATCCCGCAACGGCCGCCATGTGCGGCTGCAGCGTCAAGGAAATTCCCTGCGATGCGAACGGCGATGTGGATATCGCAGCGCTGCGCGCGGCGGTGGGTCCGGCGACGGCGGGCATCATGTTGACGAACCCATCTACTCTCGGCGTGTTCGAGCACAAAATTGCCGAGGTTGCGCGCATCGTGCACGAGGCCGGCGGCCTCTTGTACTACGACGGCGCCAATCTCAACGCCATTCTCGGCAAGGTTCGGCCGGGCGATATGGGATTCGACGTCATTCACATGAACTTGCACAAGACATTTTCCACGCCGCACGGCGGCGGCGGTCCCGGTTCCGGGGCGGTCGGTGTCGGCGCGCGGCTTCTGCCGTACTTGCCGATTCCCATCGTCGGCCGGGACGGTGCGCGCTATCGCTGGCTGACGGAGCGTGATCTGCCGCAGTCCATCGGCCGCCTGTCCGGCTTCATGGGCAACGCCGGCGTGAATCTGCGCGCCTACATCTACATGCGGCTGCTGGGGCGCGAAGGCATGGTGCGAGTCGCGGAATTCGCCGCGCTCAATGCCAACTACCTGATGAAGCGGCTGCAGGCGGCAGGCTTTGAAGCGGCCTATCCCAAGCGTCGCGCCAGCCACGAATTCATCGTTACGTTAAAGAGCGAGAATCGCCTCTATGGCGTAACGGCCATGGATGTGGCGAAGCGTCTGCTCGACTACGGCTTTCACGCGCCGACCACGTATTTCCCCTTGCTGGTGCCCGAATGCCTGTTGATAGAGCCCACGGAGACCGAGGCCAAGGAAGACCTCGATCGCTTCTGCGAGGCCATGATCGCGATCCGGCGCGAAATGCAGCACGAGCCCGAGAAACTGGCCGCGGCTCCGCATACAATGCCGGTGCGGCGGCTCAACGACGTACGCGCAGCGAAACAGTTGGACTTGGCATGGAAACCCGCCGCTTGAATGAGCGATAGAAACAAACCGACCGGAATAACGCGGCTGCTGCGTGCCTTCGGCTACTCCTTTCAGGGCTTTCGCCACGCCTGGTGCGAAGAGGCGGCATTTCGCCAAGAGGTGATGCTGGCGCTGCTGATCATCCCCGCCGGTCTGTATCTTGGCCGTTCAGGCGTCGAACGCGCCCTGCTGGTAAGTCCGATGTTGCTGATTTTGGTGGTCGAAATTCTCAATAGCGCAGTCGAAGCCGTGGTCGATCGCGGAGGCACCGAGCGTCATCCTCTGGCCGGCATGGCCAAGGACATGGGGTCGGCCGCCGTAATGCTCAGTTTCGCCCTATTAGGAACCGTATGGCTCCTGATCTTGTCCGACCACGGGCACTCCAACACATTCTCACCCTAGGATTGGCATGCCCCGTATTGCGCTGCTTTTAACTCTATTCGTGCTGTTCGTAACCCGCGCTGCGGCCGCCTCGGTTACCGCTCCTTCCCCCCGGCCGCTGCCTGCGCCGGTGCCCGCCCCGGGAATTCCCAGCTCGCCGGCCAATTGGGCGCAGACCCTGGAGCGAATCGCCAGCGGGGTGGTCACCATTCAAATCGACAGCACGCGGGCCTTCGACACGGAATGGAACACGACGGCGCAGGCAACCGGCTTCGTCATCGATGCCAAGCGCGGGCTGATCTTGACGAATCGGCATGTGGTCACGCCGGGACCGGTGACCGCGCAGGCCATTTTCCTCAATCGCGAGGAAGTGCAGCTGTATCCGGTGTACCGCGACCCGATTCATGACTTCGGCATCTATCGCTACGATCCGGCGAAACTCAAATTCATTCAACCTGCCGAATTGCCGCTGTACCCGGCAGGAGCGGTCATAGGCCGTGAAATTCGGGTGGTCGGCAACGATGCCGGCGAGCAATTGTCGATCCTCGCAGGCACATTGGCACGATTGGATCGCGAGGCGCCCGAGTACGGCTACGGCAAGTACAACGATTTCAATACCTTTTACTACCAGGCGGCCTCCGGCACCTCGGGCGGGTCTTCAGGGTCGCCGGTCATCGACATCGAGGGCAGGGTAGTGGCACTGAATGCCGGCGGCGCCACCGGCGCCGCCTCGAGCTTCTACCTGCCGCTGACGGCGGTGACACGGGCATTGAAGTTCATCGATGCCGGCAAGCCCGTGCCGCGCGGCACATTGGAAGTCGTCTTCAAGTACACCCCCTACGATGAGCTGCGGCGCTTGGGCTTAGGTCCCGACACCGAGGCGCGGATGCGCAGCGTCAATGCGAAGCTGACCGGCATGCTGGTGGTGGAAGACGTGCAGCCGGGATCGGGCGCCGACGGCATACTCGCGCCGGGGGATATTCTGGTGGCCATCGACGGCAAGCCCATCCCTGAGTTTTTCGCGCTCGAGGATGTGCTTGACGCTCATGTCGGTCAGCAAGTCACCGTAGAAGTGCAGCGCGGCCGCGACACACTGCGGCATGGGTTCGATGTGCAGTCCTTGAGCGCCATCACGGCCGATGAGTACATCGAATTCGGCGAGGCGGTGGTGCACACACTGTCGTATCAGCAGGCACGGCATTTCAACGTGCCCATCACGGGAGTGTATGTCGCAAATCCCGGCTATGTGTTCGCCAGCGCCGGCATTCCGCGCGCCGCCTTGATCAGTTCCTTCAACGGCAAGAAGGTCGAGAACCTCAAGGATTTTGAAGCCGCTCTCGCGGATCTCGCCGATGGTGCGAGCGCGCCGGTTCGGTATGTGACCCTGGAAGATCCGCGCGCCGCGCAGTTGAAAGTCATTCGCATGGACAGGCGCTGGTTTCCGGCGCGTAAATGCAAGCGCGACGATACCCTGGGCACATGGCCCTGCATCGGCATCAGTCATGGACCGAGTGCCTCGAGCGAGACGCCGGCATCGACGCAGTTCACCAAGACCGGCGATCCGCGCATCGACG
>JANYIY010000155.1 GCA_025358615.1 Gammaproteobacteria bacterium
GCCAACAAAAGGCAGCAGTTGGCGCGAGCCTTCTCATCCCGCCGAGCAGGCACAGGCCAGTCAACATCATCACGTTGCCGGAGTTACCGACGTTGAGTCAGGTGGCGCGGAAGGCGTCTTTGATCCAGTGGATGTGGTGGGTGCCGTCCGGTAGGCCTTGCACGCCGACGACATCGAAGCGCATGGGGTAGGCGCGCCAGGCAGGCGTTCGCTGCCAGAAGAAACGAGTGGCGCGAATGAACTTACGTTGCTTGAAGGCGGTTACGGAAGCGAGCGCGCCACCGAAATCGCCGCGACTCCGCTGCCGCACTTCGACGATGGCCAGCACGCTGTGGTCAAGGCAGACGAGATCGAGTTCGCCGGCGCGGCACCTCAAGTTGCGCGCCAGGACCTTGAGACCCTGAGCTTGTAGATATTCGGCCGCGAGCTGTTCCGAAGCGGCGCCGCGTGCGAGGTGGAGGTCAGTGGACACGCGAGCCAGAGTGCGCGGAGCGGGCGAGTCCCGTCAGCAGGGATAAGCTGCGGGTTCGCGGCAAAATGTACCGATGCCGATGAAGCCTGTCTCTTTTTATTGCCGGTGGGCGGGACGCGGCCGTTGCAGCGACGCCTGTCTTAATTTGCCGACAATTTCCGAACCAGTTGCGTTGCAGTAATATTTTGTCAAATGAAGCGCGCATTCGACACAGTCATCAATCAGCTGCAAGCCGGCGAAGAACTGATTGCGGCCGGCGTCGAGCAGTTGTCCCGGCATTGGCAGGCATCGGCAACTTTCATCGGCAGGTTGTGCGCGGAGACGGATCGTTGGCAGGCGGCGTTGCGCAAGATGCAGGCGCCAATTACCACACTAAACACGCCGTTGAACCTCGCCGAAATTCTGCGGGCTCGCACTTTACCCGAGGCTTGAGGCGACGCTGAGGCTTTACGGCGGAGAGACGGGATTCGGCGCGCCATTCCTGATTTGCGCCCAGTCCAGATCACGACGGATCCGATTGTGTTCGTCGAGATGCAATCTGCCGGACACTCCCGAGATCGCGCTCGCTGCGGCGGGCGTCTTTGAGCGCAACACCGGCACCAGGCGATAGGCGTCGAATCCAAACGCATACAGGCGATCGCGCCGGGCGGTCCGCGCCGGCCATGCCGCGCGCACCGTATCGCGAATCTGCGTGGTCACCGGATCGGCTGCGATCATCCAGGGCATATCCGGGAAGGTCATGCCTTCGAGGTCGCTGTTCGCGGTCGGATCCGGTTCGAAACTGTCGGACATGGAATACACCGGCACATCACCGGCGTAGTGAAATTTAAGCTGCGGCAGGATTTGGCGGGCGACGCTCGCGGTGCCGGCCACAAAAATAAAGGTGGCATCCGAGCGATGCGTGGGCGGCTCACCCTTGACCATGCGTACTTGCAGTACCTGCTTGATGATGTCGCCGAAATCTACCTGGGAAGTGTCGTAGCGCTGGCTGTCGAGCACCGCTCCGCCTTGATGCGATAGCTCATCCGCAAAGGCGGCGGCGACGCGATTGCCCAACTCGCCGCTGGGTACGATGACCACACCATTGAGCCGGCCGTCGGTGACGACATGCCGGGCGACCATGCGTGCCTCATCTTCCGGGAACAGTGCAAACTGATAAAAATCCTTGGGCGCAATCACCGCTTCGCCCAGAAAATTCAAGGCCAGCACCGGAGTGTGGCCGCCGCTCAAAGGGGCGAGCGCCGCAACGTCTTCCTTGGTGAGCGGGCCGACCACGAAGCCCGCACCCTCCGAGACGGCATGCGTGTAGGCGCTGCCCACGGACTCCGCGGCCACGTCGTAAATTTTCAAGCGCGGCCGCGTCGCCGCGTCCTGCTCCAGGTAAGCGGCGATGAAGCCGTCACGCACGGCGACCCCGACGGCCTCGGATCGGCCGGACAGCGGCAGCAGCAGGGCGATGGAGTCTGGATATTCCGTCGCCGCGGCGATCTGCGTCGATGCCTGGTTAAGGACGCTGTCGTTCGCGGGATGTTGCGGGTATGCGTGCTTCCAGTTGGACAGCGCGGCAGCCGCGCGCATGGGATCGCGGGCGAGGCCCACGGCCACCGGCCCCAATTCCAGCCAGCCGACGACCATGGGGTCGGTCTTCGGCGGCGGCTTTAAGGATTGGCCATGTTCGGCGGCGCTGCGAATGCGGGTGAACAGCTCGGTGCGATTCGCGCGCAGGGCGGCAGGATCGCTGAGGAAGCGCTCGCGTTCCACCAGGGCACGGGTGCCTTCGACCGGGTGACCGGTAAGGAATGCGCTGCGGCCACGGATCCACCAATAGTTCTGCGCCTGTTCGGCTGAGGTGGGCACGGCGATGAGGTCCAATTCGCGAATGGCGCGGGTGCCGTCGTTCTCCGCAAAAGCGATCTCCGCCGCGACCAAGGCGTGTTCGGTGGGAAGCCGCGTGCGCGCCTCGGCAGACACCGTGGCAAATGACTGTTTGGCGGCCGCGACATTGCCGGCGGCCAACCACTGCTCGGCGCTCAGCAAGGCATAGTTATCATGGTTGGCCGGTTGCTCGGCGGCGAGTTCGGCGAACGCCTGCGCCGCCTCTGCGTGTTTGCCCTCCGTGACCATCCGCAACGCGCGCGCCTGCGCGTCCTGCGGCGGCGTTTCCTGCTTCATCAGGCTGCAGGCTGCCAATAGCAGCGATATCGCCAGCGCCGCATACAGCGGCCGCCGTGGACGTCGAGTGATCGCTGCCATACCCTGCTCTCCTCAATCCTTCAATGTAGGCGCAGATTATAATGGCTATCGCGGCGGCAGGGCGGTTGTACGTGGTCGCGACGCCGATCGGCAATTTGGGCGATTTGAGCGCGCGTGCGCGCGAGATTTTGCAGACTGTTTCCTTGATCGCGGCGGAAGATACCCGGCATACCGGCGTTCTTCTCAAACATTTCGGCATTCAGACGCCGCAATTGTCGCTGCACGATCACAAT
>JANYIY010000196.1 GCA_025358615.1 Gammaproteobacteria bacterium
ATTGACGCAATAAAAAAAGGACCGGTCCCGGCCAGCAATTTGTACAGCAGCACCCCTAAGACGTAGACATCGCTGGAGGTCGTAATGACCTGGCCCTGGACTTGTTCCGGGCTGGCATGATCGGGCGTCATGACGCGAATGTCGGCGTGGGTAACGGCGAGAGTGTGATTTCCGGCTTGGCGCTCATCCAACAATTTTGCAATGCCGAAATCCAGTAGTTTGGGAACGCCGTCCGCCGTTACCAATATGTTCGAAGGTTTAAGGTCACGATGCACGATCAGGTTCTGGTGGGCGTAGTGCACAGCCGCGCAAACCGTCTGAAATACCTTGAGCCGGGACGCTATATCGAGCCGATTCGAATCGCAAAACGCATCGATGGGAATGCCATCCACGTATTCCATGACAATGTAGGCAGTTCCGTCGGGCAGTGAGCCGCCGTCCAAGAGATGCGCAATATTGGGGTGATCAAGCTGGGCCAGGATTTGACGCTCGATCTTCAGCCGCGACTGAACACCGCGCGCGCTGCCATATACCACCTTGATGGCCACCTGCTGCTCGAACTCTGCGTCCGCGCGCTCGGCTAGGTAAACCTCTCCCATACCGCCGACACCCAATGTGCGCAGTACGCGATATGGCCCAATGCGGTCTCCTTCCATCTGCCAAAGCATGCGCCCCCCTACAGGGGGACTGCAAACCACAGGGCTATTGCGGTTTGGTGTCGCTTGCGTGTATGAAAGCAGGGCAGCCTGAATGCTCGAACCTAGGAGTTGGACTCAAATGCCAAACGGACACAATCCCGACAAGCCGCCGCCCAATCCCAGTCCTGGACCGGGTACCACTCCCCCTCCGGCAGGCGGCCCGGACGGCAAAACAACCCCGGCTGGAGGCAGCAACAAACCTCCGCAGAAAGCTTTTGTGGTAGCTGCCGCTGCGGCGGTGGGCGGTTTAGTGGGTGGGGTAGTCGGCGCGCTGATCGGAAGTGGGATGACGCACTGATTGGATAGCCTGGCCGCGTACCAGGTGCTGCGCGCGCCGCGGCACGAGACTCTGCGTGTCCGCGGAATCGACATCCACCTGACGCGTTGGGGGCCGCCGCCTTCGGGATCGCAGCCGCCGATAGTTCTGCTGCACGGCTGGCTCGATGCCGGCCCGACGTTTCAGTTTCTGGTGGACGCCCTGCGGCGCGATTGGCCCTTGGTGGCGCCGGATTGGCGTGGATTCGGGCGCAGCCAGTGGCCGCAGGAGGGCTACTGGTTTCCCGACTATCTCGGTGACCTTGACGCCTTGCTGGATGAACTCTCGCCGGCCATGCCCGCCCGACTGGTGGGGCATAGCATGGGCGGCAATATCGCCTGCACGTACGCGGGTGTTCGGCCGGAGCGAGTCCGCTGCGTCGTCGACCTGGAAGGATTTGGGCTCGCGCGGACCTCGCCCGAACAGGCGCCGGGACGTCTGCGCAAATGGCTGAACCAATTGAAGGCCGAACCTGCGCGCAAGGAATACGCGTCATTCGATGAGCTGGCCGGCGTCATTCACTTTCGCTATCCGCGATTCTCCGCGGCCCAAGCGGCGTTCGTGGCCGCAGCCTGGGGTAGACTCGAGGATGGCGGTCGGGTGCGGCTTGCCGGCGACCCGCGCCATCACTGGGTAAATCCGGTCCTGTACAAGCGCGAAGACACCGAGGCGTGCTGGCGCGAGTTGCGCGCTCCCTTGTTGATGGTCGTGGGTGAGGAGTCGGATCACATGCCCAAGCTCGGCGCTGACGGTACCCCGGAGGCATTTCGCGCATTGTTCCCGCACGTCGAATTTGCGCGAGTGGCCGGCGCAGGCCATATGCTGCACATCGAGAGGCCGGAATTGGTGGCGCCCTTGGTTGAGTCGTTCTTGGATGCTCATTAGATGCCGCGCAAGATTTTTCCGACTCGCTATGGACAGGTGCACTTGCGCAGCAAGTTCGGCAAGGGCGTGCCGCTGATTCTGCTGCACATGTCACCGCGCTCCGGCGCCATGTGGGAAGCGTTGCAGGAGAAGCTGGAACGGCCAACGTTTGCGCCGGATCGGCTGGGTTACGGGTTCTCCGACGCCCCACCTTGGGCCTTGTCGCTCGAGCAGTATGCACAGAGCACCGTGGACTCATTGCAGGCTGCCGGGATCACCGGCGATATCGACATTTTAGGCATTCATACCGGTTCCATCGAAGCCATCGAGGTGGCTCATCAGATGAGCTCGCAGGTGCGTCGGGTCATCGCCGTTGGGATGCCGTTGTTTTCGGGCGAGGAGCAGAAACGTCAGCTGGAGAAGTACAGCGAGCAGCCCTTGAGGCCGGCGACGGAGGGTGGACATGTGCTGGGCGCCTGGCGTGGGGGCTTCGCTTTTCGCCAACCTCCTTACGATATTGCCGACATTCATAGCCGCTTCGTCGAGCATGTGCTCGCGGCCAATCCCGGTGCCGCGTTTCGCGCCGCCTGCGGCTACGCCATCGACAAAAAGCTCAAGAGCCTGAAAGCATCGTTGACGGTGTTTGCGCCGCACGATGACATCATCGAGCAAACTCAGCGGGTGAAGCCCTTGATCAAACCTAGCGCCACCTACGTCGACCTTCCCGAGCTGAGTCACGATCCCTTTCATAGCTCGGTTGACCGCATGGTGACATTGGTGAATCGCCACCTGCCGCCGCTCTGAGGGCCGCTCGTGATCGAAGTTTCCAAAATCTCGCCTGCCGACGTGGCGCAGCCCGTTGCGGGAAATGCACAGGCCACGGATCAGCGCACTCAATCCTCGGCGACCCTCGCGCAGCCGGCTGATCATGCCGATATCCGGCCGCTCGATACAGCAGGCGCGCTCCAGATCTTGATTGCCGAAGTGCGTGCTGGTTTGGACTTAGCGTTGGCGGCTGCAGTTTCACAGAGCCTCGCAAACATCCACGGTGCGGGAATCGCGCAGGACTCAGTGCAAGCGGCCCACGAACTTCTGCAAATGTTCCTGCGAGAAATACCGGAGGACGCCGGCAATGCTGCAGCGTGGATTAGCACTCTGGCCCGGGTGGAAACTGCGGTTCAGTCGAGCATAGAGCGCGCACTCGGCATTGTGACGCAGTGGCGAGATGTGCCCGCAGGGGTGGTGGACGAGGTAAAGGAAACGCAGCTACTGTTCCGGTCGGCGCTGAGCGATGAGGCTCTGAACCCGGCGTGGCTGCGACCGGAATGGCTGGGCCTTGCCCCGGCATTCCACCGTTTCCGCCGCCGCCGTCGCATGGCGCGCCGCCGTTTGACCGATCCCGACTATGCAACAGGAAGCTTGGATGACGACAGCGAGCAGTATCCCCGATGACGGGACGTACGCGGGTCCCGGCGAGGCGTGCAGAATCATGCTCACGGCAGGAGAATGATTTTCCCCATGAGCCGCTTGGCGAGAAATTCCTGTTGCGCCTGGACGATGGCGGCGAGTGGATGTACCGCTGCGATTATCGGCCGGATCTCGCCGCGCTCGATGTACTGCACCAAATGGCCGAACACCTGCGGTTCGAGCACGGTGCAGCCGAGTAGACGCAAATCCTTGAGGTACAAAGTCCGCAGGTCCAATTCGACCACAGGTCCGGCGATGGCGCCGGCCACGGCATAGGCACCGCCACGGCGCAGCGCCTCGAGCAGGCCGGAGAATTGCGCGCCGCCCACCACATCGACAATGGCGTCGATCGATTCACGTCCAAAGGTCTTGATGGGATCGGCGTCCGACGCGGTCACCTGCGCGGCACCCAGGGACAGAACCCCAGCGGCCTTCGACGCGCCGGCGACTGCAAGCACCGTGGCGCCGCGGCGCTTCGCCAGTTGCACAGCGGCCGATCCAACCCCACCGGATGCACCCGTCACGAGCACGGTCTGACCCGCGCGCAGATTCAATCGCGTGATCATGTTCTCGGCAGCCGAGTACGCGCAGGGAAAGGAGGCCAGCTCGGCATCCGACAGTGGGCAATTGACGGCGCGGGCGTGCACTGAGGGGGCTCGTGCAAATTCCGCGAACGCACCGTCGCACTCCGAACCGAAGTAGATTGCCTGGGGTTGTCCGGCCGCAGTGGGTAATTGGAACACGGGTTCCACCAGCACGCGTTCGCCGATGCGCCGCGATGCAACGCCGGCCCCGACGGCAACGATATGGCCGCAGGCATCCGCGCCTTGGATACGTGGGAAGGCCGGCGCCGAGCCGGTCCAGCCCGCATCCTCGGAGCGGGCCGCCGCAATTCCGGATGCTCCCGCTTCGGCTGTAGTGCCCTCGGTCACCGATCGCGAATACCACGCTGTGCGGGCGTTGATGTCGGTATTGTTCACCCCCGCCGCGGCAACTCGGATCAGCACTTCGCCGGCGCGCAGCACCGGCACGGGAACGTCGTCGCGGTATTCGAGCTGCTCGAACCCGCCGTGGCCCTTGAGAAGTACTGCCTTCACGATTCATCCATTGCTAGGGAGGGGTGATGGCATTATTGCAGATACAAGACATTGCGCACTTCACTCGCGCATGGAGATGAATAATCGATGACGAGGTTCAACATACCGCGCGGGATCCTGATGGCGATATCATTGTCCGCCAGCATGCTCGCCCAATCCCCTATCGCCAGCTCCGCAGAGACCATCGGTACCGCACGCCAGGTGTACGACGGAACGCTCACCTCCGACATTCAGGTCAACACTTTTCGTCACATCGAGCGCTTATTCCCGGTGCGCGTGGTCAAGCATGGGCCGCATGTGCTCGCCCTGCCCAAGGCCGCCCGGCCGTTGGCCCAGGTTGAATTCAGTTCCGGCGACAAGACGTATGACTTGATCGATTACATGGCCTTGAATCGCGTTACCGCGCTGTTGGTGCTGAAGGATGGGAAGGTTGCCTACGAAGACTATGAAATGGGCAACACGGAGAAGACCCGCTGGATGTCCATGTCCATCGCCAAGTCGATCACTTCTTCGTTGCTGGGTGCGGCGATTCGGGATGGCCATATCATTAGCATCGATGACCCGGTTACCCAGTACGTTGCGGCACTCAAGGGCAGCGCCTACGACGGCGTCAGCATTCGAAACCTGCTGCAAATGACTTCGGGAGTGCACTGGGACGAGACCTATACCGATCCCGCGTCGGACCGCCGACACATGCTGGAAGCGCAGATTGCGCAGCGGCCGGGCGCAATCCTGGATTTGATGGCCAAACTTCCGCGCGCGGGTGCGCCCGGAACGATCTGGAATTACAGCACCGGGGAGACTTTTGTCGCGGGTGCCGTGGTGAGCTCAGCGGTGGGTCGCTCCCTGTCGCAGTACCTATCGGAAAAAATATGGACCAAGGCCGGCATGGAGTCCGACGCGACCTGGTGGCTGGAATCCCCCAACGGGCAAGAAATCGGCGGCAGCGGCTTGAGCGCCACGCTGCGCGATTATGGGCGATTCGGACTGTTTCTCATGAACGGCGGAGTCGTGGGCGGCGAAAAGATTTTGCCCGATGGTTGGGTGCGGGACGCCGCTAGCAGCAAAATGATCGGCGGAAAAAATGTGGACTATGGGTACATGATTTGGCCGTTCGCGGCGAGTGCAGGCTCCGTGAACGAAGGTGCGTTCAAAGCGTATGGTATTTATGGTCAGAATGTGTACATCAATCCCCGAGAGCAGGTCGTGATCGTCGTCTGGAGCGCACAGCCCAAGCCCGGCGGCAAAGCGGTGATCGACGACGCCGATTTCTTTGCGGCCACGACGCTGGCCGTTCGATAGCAGCTGTCCACGTCAAGCGGTAGGCCTTCGGCGCGCCCGCTTCTTGCCGCGCCGCGTCGCCGGCTTGGACGGCTTCGAAGGCATTGACGCTATGGCGATAGAGCGGCGCGCCCACGCCACGCACTCATAGGAATCTTCGAGGATATCCGCCGGCACCTCGTAGTAGGTCATGCTCCAATGCGGTTTGTTGGGATAAGGGCGGAAGCGGTCCATGCCACGCGCCTCATAGTCGCCGCGGTTGCCGTCGTTCACTTTGAAGTACATGGTGTCGCGAGTGATGATCGCGAAGAATCGATCGTCGTGGTATAGACCGACGCCGCCGAACATGCGCCGCGGGGCGACACCTCCTAGACCTTGGAGTTGCTCCAGCACGAATTGCAAGTATTCGTCGGTGACAGCCATTCACACCCTCGCGCATCGACAGTCCGCACGCAATATCTTACGATCTGCCCCATGAATTGGAAGCCGCATCTGCCGGAGATCTTTCTCGGCATTTCCCTCGGAATGATTGCAGGAGCTGCCGCGCTATGGAATCGTCAAGAATATCGAGACGTTCAATCCAGTGCGCATTGCCTTTCACGAATGGGCCTGCATCGCTCGTGAGTTGTTTGCCGCGCGTTCGATGCGCGAGGCCTTGGGCACGGTTTTCGGTCCTCCCGGCTGGCGCAGCGACGGCCGGGGCCTGACGTCCAAGAATATTCGTGCCGATTGGGGAGCCGGTCATGCGAACTGATTGCAAATTGACCTGGATTCGCGCCCGCGAATGATGGACAGCATGAACCGCCACCCGCGCCCGCTGCTCCTGCCCATCGCCGCCGCATGCGTCGTCTTCGTGTATCTGTGTGTCGCCGGCGGCGCGTCGGCGCGTCATCGCAGCCACCAGGGCGCCGCGGCGCCCGGCGACTTCGCCTACTACTTGCTGTCGTTGTCGTGGTCGCCCGCGTTCTGTCTGTCATCGCCGAACGAGGGGGAATGCAATGGACCTCGACGCTATGGCTTCATCGTTCACGGGCTCTGGCCGCAGAACGAGCAAGGCTGGCCCGAGCATTGCGATGTGCGCCGGGCCGTGCCCGACGAGGTGGTGCAAGATATTGCCGATGTGATGCCTGCGCGCGGGCTGGTCTACCATGAATGGTCGGCGCACGGGACCTGCAGCGGCCTGGAGCCAACCGAATACTTCGAACTGGTGCGCCGCGCCTACGCGAGCGTCATCATTCCGCGCGAACTGCTCCGGCCGGCGCAGGCGATTGAGCAGTCGCCGGTCGCTATCACCGCCGCATTCCTGCGCTCCAATCCGCGCATTCCCATGCAGTCGGTGGTGGTCACCTGTTCGGGACAGGAAGTACCGCGACTGCGTGAAGTTCATATTTGCCTGGCGCGCGACCTTACGCCGCGCAGCTGCTCCGCGGACGTGGCTCGCGCCGCGTGCCGAGCATCCCAAGTCATCATTCCCCCGATTCGCTAACGAGGACACCATGGACAGACCGCCGCTACCTCCGTTTACTTCGGAAACAGCTGCGCAGAAGGCGCGCATGGCTGAAGATGGGTGGAATACACGCGACCCGGCACGCGTCGCCCTGGCCTACACCACGGACAGCCGCTGGCGTAACCGCGCCGAATTCCTGCAGGGGCGTGACGCCATCCAGGCATTTTTGACCCGCAAGTGGGCGCACGAACTGGACTACCGGTTGATCAAGGAATTATGGGCGTTTCACGAGAATCGGATAGCGGTGCGCTTTGCCTACGAATGGCATGACGACAGCGGTCAATGGTTCCGCAGTTATGGCAATGAGAACTGGGAGTTCGACGCGCACGGCCTGATGCAGCTGCGTATCGCCAGCATCAACGACTTGCCCATTGCCGAAGGCGAGCGCAAGTATCGCTGGCCACTGGGCCGGCGTCCGGATGACCATCCGACCTTAAGCGCGCTCGGATTGTAGACTAGGAGCTTGGCGTACCCGTGCAGGCTCCCGGCTCCTTGTTTTTGGAGGTCTTAGACGCCAAGTAGGTGAGAAGGCCGCCTGCCGGCGTCGCAGCATTGCTGCGCGTTTCACTTAGGACACCGGTCTCTGCAGGCGGTCCGGCAACTGAAGTAAGATGAGTGGCATGGAACGGCACGATCACAGCGGACATGAACATGAGCACGGCCAAGAACAGGGGCATGAACACGATCATGCTCATGGCCACGCGCATGGCATCGCCACCCAGAGCATTAATACCCGGATGGCGATTGCCGTAGGGCTCAATCTGGTTTTCGTGGCCATCGAAGGCGGCTTCGGTTTTCTGTCAAATTCGGTGGCCTTGATCGCGGACGCGGGCCATAACTTGAGCGACGTTCTGGGGCTGCTCTGCGCCTGGACGGCCATGTTTCTGGGGCGTCGGCCCCCCGGCGTCAGGTTTACCTATGGTCTGGGACGTTCCTCCGTACTGGCGGCGCTCGCCAATGCCGTGTTGTTGTTGTTGGCTTGCGGCGCCATTGCCTGGGAGGCGGTGGGCCGACTCGCCTCGCCGCCCGCCGTCGCCGGCGCGACCGTGATGTGGGTAGCGGCCAGCGGCATCGTGATCAACGGCGTGAGTGCCTGGTTGTTGCACGCCGGCAGTCACGGCGATTTGAACCGGCGCAGTGCCTTCATCCATATGCTGGGTGATGCCGCGGTATCCGTCGGCGTCCTGCTGGCGGGTGCGCTCATCATGTATACCGGCTGGAGCCGGTTGGACCCCATCGTCAGTCTGTTGATAGTCGCCGCAATCTTGATGAGCACCTGGGGGCTGCTGCGAGATTCGCTGCACCTATCGCTGGATGGCGTGCCGGCAAGCGTGAATTCCTCGGCGGTGATGTCATTCCTGTCTCATCAACGCGGCGTGACCGACGTGCACGATCTGCACATTTGGGCGCTCAGCACCACGAGCGTGGCTCTGACCGCGCACTTGGTAGTACCCGATCGAGGCGCAGAAGACGCACTGCTCGAGTCCCTCACGCCGAGTCTGAAGCGGCGTTTCCATATCCACCACGCCACTCTGCAGATAGAACGCGACCGTTGCGAACACGGCTGTGAAGCGGAAGCGGAAGCCGGTTAACTCGGCGGGCCATGCCGGCGGCTAAGCGCGGCACTGCATTGCGGGCTTGCGGAACAGGCGGTATTCATACGTTGGACCTACCGATTTGCGCAGCAGCGTGCGCAAACACCGGCGTCAATAATTTATAGAACAAGTAGACGGCGACCGGCGCGACCACGATCCAGGCCACGCCGGCATGCACAATGGCGTCCCACAGCACCACAATGGCGTGTCCTGCGCCCCGCGCCAAAAGGTCCAGCCCTTGCTTGATGGACAGAGGCTGGGGAGGCGCGCGCATGATCCATTCGCCGAGGCGGACGAAGGGAATGATCAACACTACTTGTGTGGGCGCCATGGCTGCTTGTACCAGTTGAATGGCGGGCAGATTCAGGCGAAACGCCAGCGCGATGGCGGTGCACAGAATGGTCGAGACGCCGAGTATCGGTATGTTGCCGACGACGACGCCGAGCGCCA
>JANYIY010000203.1 GCA_025358615.1 Gammaproteobacteria bacterium
GATGTGGGCGTGTACCGGGCGCTCAACGATGTGGCCATGCGCGACGCCATCGAGAAAGGGATCATCATCGGTCCGCGCATGTACGTGGCGGGGGCCTATGTCACCATCACCGGGGGCGCCGGTGCGATGACCGGCCTGCCACCGGATATCCAGCTGCCGCTGGATCTGCGCTTCGGTGTGGCGGACAGCCCGTGGGAAGTACGCCAGAGGATTCGCGATCTGGCGCATCGAGGCGCCGATCACATCAAGATTCTGTCCACCGGGGCGGTGCTTACGCACGGCAGCAATCCGAAGTCCATCGAGTTCACTCCCGAGGAGCTGCGCGCTGCCGTCGAGGAGGCCGCTAATTTCGGGCTGCGCGTCGAAGCGCACGCGCATGCCACCGAAGGCATCAAGAATGCCATCCGCGCCGGTGTTGCCTCGATCGAGCATGCGACGCTCATCGATGACGAAGGCATTGCACTCGCAAAGCAGCATGGCACCTATCTGGACATGGATATTTACGACGAAGAATGCATTCAGTCCTCGCCGAGCACGCCCGCTGACTTCCTGCAGCACGATGCGGATCTGGCGGAAGCCCAGCGCCGTAACTTTACCAAGGCGGTTCGCGCCGGGGTGAAGATGTCATTCGGCACGGACGCGGGCGTCTGCCCGCACGGCATCAACGCGCGTCAATTCGCCTTCATGGTGAAGTACGGCATGACGCCCATGCAGGCGATTCAGTCGGCCACCGTCAACGCGGCGGACCTGATCGGCCATTCCGAGCTGTTCGGCTCCATCACGGCCGGCAAGTCGGCCGATATCATCGCCGTGAACGGTGATCCGCTCGCGGATATTCGCGAGCTCGAGCATGTTCACTTCGTCATGAAGGAAGGCACGGTCTACAAACAGGGCGATTGAGCGGGATCGGCTATAGTACGGGCATGAAGTTATCATTGCCGACGTCAGTTTGGGCCATTCTGGTGCTTTGGGTGCTGGGCGCCGCCGGCGCCGTGGCGCTGCCCGTATCCCGTCTCGAAGTACACATCGTTACCGGTGCCGACGAACTCAGCGCCGGCAGCTCCTTGGAGCTGCGCATTTACGAGACCGGCAAGAGCGTCAGGCGCCTGCCGCTGGTGCATGGCGAATCCTGGCCGCGCGATTCCACGCATGTCATTCCGGTGAGCTTGAGTGAGACGCTCGACCCGCGCAATGTGGTGCGCTTTAGTTTGTACTACCGGGGCGCAAGCCCCGTGGCACCCGCGTTTGAGGTCGTTGCCGCCGAGGTGCAGTTGCCTTCGTCATCCGGGGCGCCCGAACGGCTGCTCGATGCCATGCTGTCGGGCGTTATCTCCCGGCAGGGAGAACTTGCGACCGCGGATCGCGAGCCGTCGAGCGTGACCTGCGGTAGCGACGCGGACTGCGACGACAAGCGGGCATGCAATGGCCGCGAACGTTGCGCGCCGCACGCCCCAGGCGCCGATGCTCGCGGGTGCCTGAAGGGCACTCCAATAGTTTGTCCCGTCAATCAAGTGTGCGGCGAAGGCGTGGGTTGTCGCGGACTCTCCGAGCCGCCCAGACCTTGAGGACTCGACCGTACCTCAACGCGCCGTCAGCTTTTCCAAAGCCTGCTGGGCGAGCAGGCGCGTGAGCTGACCCGCCGGCATGGAGCGATACGCCAATCGTGCCGCCTGCCCAGACCATAGATTGGTAAAATCCGCGCGGCCCCGCGCTTCGGCCATCGCTTTGAGCGGTGCCACCGCTGCGACGGCTGTAGGGAAGGGCGGAGCGAACGCGGACAGCGGGCCCTGCTCACGCATCAGGCGATTGACAATGCCGCGGGCCGGGCGCCCCGTGAATACGTTGGTAAGCATCGTGTCGGCATCGCCCGCGCTGCCGAGCGCCTCGAGGTGCAGCGGCGCCAACTTCGCTTCGGGGCAGAATAAATAGGCGGTGCCGATTTGCACGGCCGCCGCACCGAGCGCAAGCGCGGCGACGATGCCGCGCGCGTCGGCGATGCCGCCGGCGGCGATGACCGGAACGCGTACGGCGTCGGCCACTTGCGGCACCAGCGCGAAAGTTCCGACTTGCCGCGACATGTCCTGTGCGAGAAAATTTCCGCGATGGCCGCCCGCTTCGAGCCCCATGGCGATGACGGCATCGCATCCGTGTTCCTCGAGCCAGCGCGCTTCGTCGACGGTGGTCGCCGAGGAAATCACCGTCGCGCCCGTTGCTTTGACGCGCTCCAGTAGTCCTCGCTCAGGCAGCCCGAAGTGAAAACTCACCACGGCCGGCCGATACTCTTCGACCAGCTCGCAGAATTCGCCGTCGAAGGGCTGCCTGCCACCGGCCGGAACCGCCGTTTCGGGGTCGAGGCCGAGTTCGACGTAGTACGGCGCCAATCGAGCATGCCAACTCGCACTCCGGACGGCGTCGATTGCCGGAGGCGTATGACAGAAGAAGTTGAGATTGAGCCGCCGCGATGTGCGGGGGCCGATCCGCTGCAGCGCCACGCGCGTCTGCTCCAGGCTGAGCTGGGCGCAGGGCAGAGATCCGAGGCCCCCCGCGTCGCTGACCGCAATCGCAAGTTCGGGCGTCCCAGGTCCGGCCATCGGCGCCTGAATGATGGGCAGTTCAATGTCGAACAGATGCAAGATGCGCCGATCAGGCCAGATACACATACCGATCTCCAAGGGCTGTTAACGAAATGCAATCACTACCACGGCGGTCAGCGCCAGTAATGCGACGGCCTGATAGCGGTAGTCCTGCCAGATGGACGCGCCTCTTCGGCGAAGCTGTTCCGTAGGATCGAGTTCGAGCTTCCACAGCGTCAGGCCGCCTGCCGGGGTGAAGGGTGAGGGATGGCGCAAGCTCACGCCCACCAGAATTGCCGCGTCGATGGCCGTGAGAATCGGTGCGGCATATAAGAAATGGAAGTGCGTCCATCGCAACACCACGTTGATCATGAACAATGCCAAGCCGGCGAGCGAGCCCAGGATCATGGTGGCCGCCGCTCCGTCCGCGCTCGCGCCGCGCCAAAACATCCCCACCAAGAACAGCGCGACGATGGGCGGAACGGCATACGCGAGTACGGCTTGCAGGTATTGCCAAAGCGATGGGAAGAGTTGCAGCTGCGGAGCCCAGGCAACGGCGACCAGCAGCAGGGCGGCAGTGCTTGCGCGGCCGATGCGAACGACTTGTGTGTCCGATAGCTGCGGCTTGAATTGCTTGATGACATCCATGGTGATCAGGGTCGAAGCCGAATTGAGCGTCGAGGCGATGGACACCATCGTCGCCGCGACGAAACCGGCGACCACCAGCCCCACCAGGCCGGCGGGAAGCAGGTGCAGAATCAGATTCGGGTAAACGAGGTCGGCGCGCGGCAACTTTGGGAACAACAATAACGCGCAGGTCCCCGGCAAGACGATTAGAAATAGCACTGGGAGTTTCAATAATCCGGCGAATAGCGCGCCCCAACGGGCATGATCGGTGTTTTTAGCCGATAGCAGGCGCTGCACGATCGACTGGTTGGTGCACCAATAGTAAAACCCCAACAGCGGTATTCCGAGCAGCAATCCCGGCCAAGGAACACCGGGGTCGCCGACCGGGCGGATGAGCGAAATCGCGGCCGGGGGCACGCCGTCCATGACGGCACGCCAGCCACCGGCGTGGGTAAAGGCGCCGATAGAAATCAGCACGGCCCCCGCCATCAGCACGATGGCTTGGACTGCTTCGGTGTAGATGACTGCGCGCAGTCCGCCCAGCGTGGTGTACAAGCCTGCGGTGCCCGCCAGCAGTGCGATGATCAGCCATAGAGGCCAGCCTGGAAATAGCAGCTGGCAAACCAACGAGCCGCTGTATAGCACCCCGGCCGAATCCACGAAGATATTGAGGAAGAGCGTGAGCAGTGCGAAGTGCAGCCGCACTCGGCTGTCGTACCGGCGTTCGAGAAATTCCGGCATCGTGTAGCTTTGACTACGAATGATGGAGGGCAGTAGAAACAGGCAGAAGAAAACCAGTACTATGATGGCCGACCACTCATAGTCGTAAACCACGATGCCCATGGCGTACGCGCCGCCCGCCAAGCCCACCAGC
>JANYIY010000210.1 GCA_025358615.1 Gammaproteobacteria bacterium
CCCTGCCGGAGGCACAGATCGATCGCTTCATGATGAAGGTCATCGTCAGCTACCCGAATCGTGCCGAAGAGCGCGCCATCTTGGACGCCATGGCGACTTCCGAAGCCCTGCCGAGCGCTCGTCCCGTCGTCTCCGCCCAGCAAATCTTGAACGCCCGCCACGTCGTCAACACGCTGTACGTCGACGACAAGATCCGCAACTACATCGTCGACCTCGTGCTCGCGACCCGGCCGCCCATCGCCAAAACACTGAACCTCGACGGCTTCATTCAAACCGGCGCCTCGCCGCGCGCCACCATCAACTTGACGCTGGCCGCGCGCGCCATCGCCTTTCTCAATGGCCGCCACTACGTCACCCCGCAGGACGTCAAGAGCATTGCGCTCGACGTGCTGCGCCACCGCGTGTCGGTGACCTACGAAGCCGAAGCCGAAAATGTCACCTCCGAGGATGTGGTGCACAAGATTCTCGACGCCCTCCCCGTGCCCTGATTGCACATGACGGCCGAGACCACCAAGTCCACTAAAAGCATCATGAGCGGCATGCGGCAATTGGAGATCCGCACCCGCCGCATGGTCAACGACAGCCTCGCCGGGGAATACCACTCCGTGTTCAAGGGCCGCGGCATGGACTTCGACGAGGTGCGCGAATACAGCCCCGGCGATGAAGTGCGCACCATCGACTGGAATGTCACCGCGCGCGCGGGCCGGCCCTTCGTCAAAAAATTCACCGAAGAGCGCGAGCTCACGATTCTGCTGCTGGTGGACATCAGCGCCTCGGGAAATTTCGGTTCCGCCGCCATGAGCAAACGCGACCTTGCCGCCGAGCTCGCCAGCGCCCTGGCTTTCTCGGCCATCCGCAACAGCGACAAGGTCGGGCTGCTGCTGTACACCGACAGAGTCGAGCGCTACCTGCCGCCGAAGAAGGGACGCCGCCACGTACTGCGCGTGGTGCGCGACATTCTCTACCACGCCCCCGAAGGACGCGGCACCGACAGCGTCAAAGCACTCGATGTCGTCAATCACGTCCTGCATCGGCGTGCCATCGTATTCTTGATTTCGGATTTCCAGTCGCCCGGCGATCCCGAGAAAGCGCGCGCCGAATTGCGCCGCTCCATGCGCCAGACCAATCGGCGCCACGACCTCATCGCCGTCCAGGTCGAAGACCCGCGCGAGCGAGAACTCCCCAATGTCGGAGTCCTCGCCCTCGAGGACGCCGAGACCGGCGAAGTCATCGAACTCGACACCGCCAACCCCACGGTACGCAAACGCTTCCAGGAGTTGTCCATCGCGCGCTCGCGGCGCATGACCACCGACTTTCGCTCGGAAGGCGTCGATACCCTAGAACTCAAGACCGACACCCCCTACATGCCGGCACTGCAGCGTTTCTTCAAGACACGCGTGCACCGACGGGTTTGAGTCGAATCATGGCTTTGGGTCGACATGCGCTTGCCCTCATCGCAGCCTTCGCGATCGCCGCACCCTTTGCTACACCCGCCGCCGCTGCCCCGGCGACCAATGCTGGCGCCCCCAGTACTACCGCCCCCAGTGCTACCGCAGCCAGCGCTACCGCGCCCGGCGCGTGGACTGCCAATGCGCCGACTGCCGATACCCCGACCGCTACTGTCCCCGCCGTAGACACGGCGCTCCCTGTGGACACGGCGCCCGCAAGCGCGGTGTCCACAAACGTGCCGTCCGCATACGCGGCGTCCGCTGCCACAGCGCCGTCCGAGGACATTCGCGACATTCGCGGACCCAAGAGCGTGTTCCCATCTTGGCTGTTGGCAGCTCTGCTGGCGGTCGCTGCTCTGCTCGTGGCCGGCATCTATGCAGCCTGGCGCTGGCAGCGGCGCCGTCAACTGCCGCGGCCGCTGACGCCCCTCGAAATCACGCTGCAGCGCCTCGAGGCCACTCGCGCACTCATGCACCCCTCCACCGTGCGGGAATTTTCCATCGCCATATCGGACATCGTTCGCGGCCACATCGAATTTGCCTTCGACGTGACAGCCACTCAGCGCACCACCGAAGAATTTCTGCACGATCTGTTGGGCTCGTCGCAGGCATCGTTGGCCGCGCATCGCAAATTGCTGGAGGAATTCCTGCATCGCTGCGATGTGGCCAAATTTGCCGGCGTGAGCCTGTCGCAGCAAATCATGGAAAGGTTGTACGAGAGCGCGCACCGCTTCGTCATCGAAACGTCCAAATCCCTTGAGGCGGCGCCGACGCCAGTGGCCTCGCCCAGCAACGCGAAGGAGGCCCATGATTCGCTTCCTTCAACCTGAGTGGCTATGGCTGCTGGCGCTGCTACCGGTGGTGATGCTGTTTCGTGGGCGGCGCGGCCCGGTCGCCGCGGTCGAATTCTCCGACGTGGGCCTTGCCCGCGTCGTGGCGCGCAGCAGCCGCGCCCGCGTCGGCCGCTGGCTGTGGCTGTTACCCCTGCTCGCGGGCGCCCTCATGATAGTCGGCCTCGCGCGCCCGCAACGCGCCCACAGCCGTACTGAAGTGACCGCGAACGGCATCGACATCGTACTGGGCCTCGATGTGTCGGGCTCCATGCAGGCGCTCGATTTCCTGGTAGACAATCGGCGCGTCAACCGCATCGAAGTGGTCAAAACCGTGGTCTCGAGATTCATCGAGGAACGCCCCAACGATCGCATCGGCCTGATCGCCTTTGCCGCTGCCCCTTATCTAGTGAGCCCGCTCACTCTGGACCACGACTGGCTGCAGCAGAATCTCGAGCGTGTCAGCACCGCCCTTGCCGGTGAGGACGGCACCGCCATCGGTTCGGCCATCGCCGCCAGCGTCAACCGTCTGCGGACTACGAATGCAAAGTCCAAGGTCGTCATTCTGCTCACCGACGGCATGAACAACACCGGCAAGATATCCCCGCTCGCCGCCGCGGAAGCTGCCAAGGCCATGGGAGTGAAGGTGTACACCATCGGCGTCGGCGTGCGCGGCATGGCGCCCATCCCCATGCATGACCAGGCCGGCAACACCCGCATCATGATGGACAAAGTGGATGTCGATGAGAAGACGCTGCAGGCCGTCGCCGCACAGACCGGCGGCAAGTTCTATCGCGCCACCGATACCGACTCCCTGCAGAATATCTACGAGCAAATCAATCGCCTCGAGACCACGGCGCAAACCGTGCAGAAGTTCGAGCACGTCGAGGAACTCTATTCCTGGGCGCTGCTCCCGTCGGCGGCCATCTTAGGGTTTGGCCTGCTGCTGCAGCACACGCGCTTTCGGCGACTGCCGTGAAGTTCAGCCATCCCGGGTGGCTCGTCGCCGGACTCATGGTCTGTCTCGCATTGATCTGGATGTGGTGGCATTACGACGCCCGTCAGTACGCGGCCCTCGCACGCTTCGTCGCAGCGCACCTGCGCGAGCAGCTCACGCAATCCGTCTCGATCGCGCGCCGCCGCGCGCAGCGCGGACTGATGCTGGCGGCCCTGGTGCTGCTGTTCGTCGCGCTTGCCGGACCGCAGGTGGGATTTCGTTGGGAGCAGATCAGCCGCCGCGGCAACAATATCGTCTTTGCGGTAGACACCTCGCGCAGCATGTCGACCCCGGATGTGAAACCCGATCGGCTCACCCGCGCCAAACTCGCCATCGATGACTTCACCGCCAAACTGGACGGCGATGCCGTAGGTCTGGTGGCTTTTGCCGGCGATGCATTCCTGGTCTGCCCCATCACCTTGGACTATGGCGCATTCCACGAATCGCTGGGCGCCATAGACACCAACAGTATTCCGCACGGCGGCACCAATATCGCGAGCGCCATTCGTGAAGCCCAGGCCGCACTGCGGCGCCGCCCCGGCAGCGACAAGATTCTGATACTGGTCACCGATGGCGAGGATCTCGAGGGCGATGCGTTGATTGCTGCGCAGGCGGCCGCGCGCGCGGACTCCTTGAAAATTTACACCATCGGCGTCGGTACCGCGCAGGGTGATCTCATTCCCGTGTCCACCGACCGTGGCAGCGGCTTCGTCAAGGATGACTCCGGCGCCTTCGTCAAATCGCGCTTGGACGAGACCGCACTCAAGGCCATCGCCACGGCCACCGGCGGACTGTATGCCCCGCTGGGCGCACAGAGCCAGGGATTCGACAGCATTTACCAAGCCGCCCTCGCGCCCCTGCTCAAGCACGATCTCGCTTCGCGGCAGCAGAGAGTTTATATAGAGCGCTACCAATGGCCCCTCGCAGGGTCGCTGACTCTGCTCCTCTTGAGTCTGCTCATCGGCAACCGCCACCGCGCACGGCGCCGCGCACAAGCCGCCGAGTCGCGAATCATTGCCGGCGTTCCCACACGGTCTCGGTCATCAGCGTCGGCTGCGTCGGCTGCGTCGGCTGCGTCGGCTGCGTCATCAGCATCTTCTGCCCCGCCAATATCTATCGCATCCACCGCCCTGTCGGTATTTACACTCCTCGCAATGACGGTTGCAGCGGCCGACCTGACCCGCGCCTCAACCACGAGCGCGGAGGAAGCCTACAAGAAAGGGGATTTCCTCACCGCCGCCAAGGAATATGCCGCAGCGGCGCAACGCGACCCGAAAAAACCCGCGCTGCAATACAACGCCGGCACCGCCGCGTACCGCGCCGGGCAATTTTTACAGGCAGCCCAGGCATTTCAAGATTCCATCAGCCGCTCGCCCTCGGGCGATGCCAAACGCCTCGCCGACCAAGAAGACGCCTACTACAACCTCGGCAACACCCTGTACCGCACTGGCCAGAAGACCGAGGAACAATCGCAGCAGCAAACCATTCAGACCTGGGAACAAGCGGTTAAGGCGTACGACACGGCATTGCAATTGCGTGCCGACGACGCGGACAGCAAGTACAACCGCGACTTCGTGAAGCGAAAAATCGACGAGCTGAAAAAGAAGCAAGACCAAAACCAAAACCAAAACCAAAATCAGAATCAGAATCAGAATCAGAATCAGGGCCAGGGCCAGGGCCAGGGCCAGGGCCAGGGCCAGGGCCAGGGCCAGAATCAAAACCCGCAACAGAATCCGCCGCAACAGTCAAAGAACGGCGCGCCGCCGTCGCAACCACCGCCGGGACAACAGCCACCCGCTCAGCAACCCCCGGGACAACAACCGCCGTCCGCTCAGCAAAATCCGCCCGGTCAGCAGCCACCGGCCGACCGGCCGCAGCAGCCTGCCCAACAGCCGCCGCCGAGCGCCGATCAATCCAAACCCGGCAAAGGCCAGCCCAAGGCCGCCCCGCAGAACGGCGAGCCGCCACCCAGCGAGGCAGCCGACGAAGACGACACTCAGCGCGCTCCCGGCCAAATGAGCCGCGAAGAGGCGCGCGAGTTGCTCGACTCGCAGAAGGGCGAAGAGCGGCACTCCCGCGGTCTGCCGTTCGCGCGCCGGGAATCCGAGTCACCGCCCGACAAGCCGGTGAAGGATTGGTGATGCGGGCGCGCTTTTCACACCTTTGGGCCATGGCGGCAATCGCAGCCGGCGTTTTCGTGGCCGGTTCAAGTCAGGCCGCGGCACCCTCGATCGATGCCAGCATCGAGCCCGCGCAGATCGCGCTCGGCGAGTCTGCCAAGCTCACCATCCTCACCTCGGGCAGCGGCACCGTGTCCCTGTCTCTGCCGGTGGTTGCCGGATTGGAGTTCCGCGTCGTCGGCCAGTCGCGCCAGATTCAGAGCATCAATGGCATAACCATCGAGTCGACCTCCACCGTCATTCGCGTCACTCCGGAATCTGCCGGCATATTCACGATTCCCGGCGTAACTCCCAAATCACCGCCTTTGGTGCTGCGAGTCAATCCCGGCGGCGGCTCGTCAGCGCCGAATAATTCCATCCCGGACGTGTTGCCCTTCATTCCGGGCCCGAATGCCAAGGGCCTGCGCATGACCCCCGATGGCTCGGCCTTCGTGCACCTGGAGATGCCCAAGCACGAAATGTACGTCGGTGAAACCGTACCGGTGGAGATTCAGGTCGGCATGCGCGATGGCTTTGTCGCTTCGCTCAACGGCCTACCCAAGCTCAACAGCAGCGACTTCACTCTCAATAATCTCTCGCGCCAGCCCGAGCGCGCCGCCAAAGCCATCGATGGCAAAGCGTTCACGGTGTACACCTGGCGCAGCCTGTTAGGCGCAGTCAAGCCGGGGACTTTTTCTCTCACCTTTGAAACCCCGCTCACCGTTCGCATTCGCACTCGGCCACGCCAGGACTCCATGCTGGACGATCTGCTCGGCGATCCCTTCCTGCAGAACATCTTCGGTACCACCGTACAAAAAGACATCACCGCCGCCAGTCCGGAGGCGGCAATGACCGTGCTAGCGCTGCCGGCGCAGGGCAGGCCAGCCGACTTCGGCGGCGCCGTGGGCAGCTTCAAGATTAGCACCGACGTATCTACCGCCAAGAGCACCGCGGGCGACCCGCTCACTCTGCGCCTGCACGTGACCGGCGCCGGCAATTTTGATCGCGTCGACAGCCGCATGTTGAGCGGCGACGGCCAATGGAAGACCTACGAACCCAAGGCGAGTTTCAATTCTCCCGATCCCACCGGCCACCGTGGTGAAAAGATCTTCGAGCAGCCGCTGATTGCGTCGCAGCCCGGCACTCATACCATCCCGCCGCTGCATTTCAGCTATTTCGATCCCAGCACGCGTCACTACGAGACCGCGCACAGCGCGCCGCTGACGGTGGCGGTTTCAGCGGCTGCGGCCAGCGCCGGCAATGAACCACCGCCCGCCCCGACCGCGGCCGGAACGCTCGGCGACGAGGCTCACACCGGGCTGAGGCCCGACCATGCCCTGACCGGTGCATGCGTCGATTCGTTGCTTCCTCTGTACTACCAGCCCCGCTTCCTCGCCATCCCCACTGCTCTCGCGCTGCTGCTCTGCGGCGCGTGGGCCGCGCTGCGCCGCGTGGAACGCAATGCGGCCGGCGAACGCGAGCGCGTGCGGCTGGCGCTGATCGGCCACTTGCTCGAGACCATGTCTCTTGCCTCCGCCCGCGGCGACGCGGCAGAGTTCATTAATTCCGCGAGCTCAATCCTGCGGCAAGCCTTGGCTGTCCGTTGGCAGATCTCACCGCAACAAATCACGCTGGTCGACATCGACGCGCGGCTGGCAGGCAGCGAACGGGACGATATACACCAGATTTTTGCGCTTGCGGATGAGGCCAACTACTCGGGGGGCGACCTGCAAGCGGCCGACTTCGAGCGTTGCATGCAAATCGTTCGTAGGCAATTGGCGAGCGAGGCCGCGTCATGATTCGTTCACCGCTGCTCGGCGCGCTGTTGATCGCCGGGACGCTTTTCGCCTCCTCTATCGTAACGGCGCAAGTTGCGTCGCAACCCTCGGCGCAACCCTCGGCGCCTGCCGCAGCACAGCCGGTCGTACTGCCTCAGTCCGGATACTCCGCGGCGGCCCTCTATAATTTGGCGAATGCCTACGCCAAATCCGGCAAAGCCGGATTTGCGGTTCTCAACTATGAGCGGGCTCGGCTGCTAGCCCCAAACGATCCCGACATCAACGCCAACCTGCGGCATGTACGGCAGAGCGCCGGACTGCCGCCGCAAAGCCGCTCCCGCTTCGACCGGCTCACGGGTTACGCCGGTCCAACCGTCCTCGCATGGAGCGGAGTTCTAGGTCTTCTCGTTGCCGGCGCAGGCGCGCTCGCGCAGCGCCGCTTCCCGCGCCATCGAGGCAAACTCATTGCCGGTGCCGCACTGGGATTCTCCGCATTGGGAATCAGTATCGCGGGCGGCGTTGCGATGTGGCCCATCATGCACGCAGCGGTTGTGGTGGTGCATTCGGCCCCGGTTCGCGTCTCTCCCGTCGCCATCGGCGACGCACTCTTTGAGTTACCGGAAGGCACGATTGTCAGCATAGGCGCGGAGCACGACGGCTTCGTACTCGTCAGAACCAGCGTGGGCCGCAGCGGCTGGGTGCCGGACACGAATGTCGCGGCCCTCATACCTGGGACTGCGGCACGGGCCTCGCCTGCGTCCCCTGCTCCCGGAGAAAAACAGGAAGGTCAGTAGTCACACGTCAGCGCCTTCGGCTGGAGGCCGCGGACCATGCAAAGCACTTGGCAAGAGTCTCCGGAATTCCCCTGGCATTCATCCGCGCCCAACTCCTTAGTTCAGATTGTCCGGATTTTGCGCCTTCGCTGCTCCATGAGGCGATGTATTGCTGGGTAAGAGGGTCGCCGCGATAAATCAGAAATGCGTCTTCGCCGCCTTGCGCATCGACGTACAGCAAGTGCCAATTGCCAAGCCGGTAGGCACGCAGAACCTTGGCGGATGCCGACTGCAGTTGACCCGCAACAGCCATGGACAAGTTGGCTCTACGTGCCGGTGTGAGCGTCTTGGCGACCCTGTCGCAGGGCGACGCATCCGCACAGGAGACCGCCACCAACAGCGTCCCCCAAAGCCAACATTTCGCTGAAGCGCAACGAGACGGCTGAGTGTCACGCCGCTCGCGACCCCAATGTAGCTGTTTTATCCAAACCATCGACTTCCTCCTCGCACCTCGATTACTGTCGCAGCGCCGCGCAGTCAAATCCCGGCGCCGCTGGTCAAATACACCGCGAATGTTCCGAGCCAGTGTCCACCCTCGTAATGTTCGCCGGTCACGGCCGGAAGCGCAGCTTCCCTATGGCGGTCGGCGGCGGCCTGCAGGGTCCCAATGCGGCGATCACCGGCCGGCAGCCCATGCGCGATGCCCTGCAGCATCCACGCCCGGCTCAAGTTCAGGCCATCGATGTGCGCCAGCTTAGGATCAGCGCGATCGGTGACCACTCCCGGTTGCAGCCACATCGGTCCCGCATGCTCAGGAATCACCGGCAAGAATCCCGTGAGCCACCGTGCAAACTCCGCGGGCGCCAGCACCCGTCGCATGAAGTCCGCCTCAGCCAGACAGGGCGACAAAAAGTCCTGGCCTGAGGGCTCGTAGCTAAGCGGACAGTTGCGGTCATGCATATAGAACCGCTGTGCCGCGGCCGTGAGCAGGCTGCGCATTTCCGTATCGCCCGCTACTCCCGCCCAATCCCAGATCAGGCCGAATGAGAATGCCGTCTGATCATGTTCGCCGATGCGAATCGGATAGTGCAGCTTCGGCAGCCAGCTCTTGAGGCGCGCCACTGCTTCGCTTTCCAGCGGCCTGAGCACGCTCGCCCACTCCCGTCCTTGAGCATCATCCCAGCTGCGCAGTTCCGCCGACAGCTGCAACAGCCACGCGAGTCCGTAAGGCCTTTCGAAGGGCGCGCGGTCCGCACGCTTAAGATAGGCCACCTCGCCGGCGATGTTCGCGGCCGTCAAGCTCTTGGCTAGTTCCGCCCGCGCCGTCGCCGCAAAGGGCGCACTCGGAGACAAACGTAATAGCCGCACCAGCAGCCAGTGGCCGTGCACATCCGAATGCCAGTCATAGCAACCATAGAATGCCGGGTACAGCACATGCGGCGGCAGCGCGTCGGCCGCACTGTCGAGGGTATTGGCAACGTGATTGGGGTATTCCGAATGCAGACACTTGAGCGCCAATGCTGCGAAGCGCTGCGCCGCGGCAGTATCCAAGGCCGCCGCGGCAGCGCCTTTCGCCGGTGCCGCAGCCACCATCGCCCAGGGCATACACAGCCACATCGTCGCCAGGTAGATCATACGGCGCATGCCCGGAATTCCTTTATGCTTACCCGCAATCCTGCATCGTAATGGAAGGGCGAACCGCATGGCTAATTCAAGCAATCCATCCTAGCCGGAATTGCCCTACGCAGCTTGGCGCGACACCCGCGACACATTGCAGTTATGGACGCAGATCATCGGCAAGGTGCGCCTGATGCAGACCCCCTGGCTGAATCACAGCTGGCATGTGACCCTGTATGTCACCTCACGCGGGCTCACCACGTCGCCCATTCCACACGGCACCCGCTCCTTCGAGGCTGCATTCGACTGCATCGATCACGTCCTCGACATCACCGTGAGTGACGGCGGCCGGCGGCGGCTGCCTCTAAAGCCGCAAAGCGTCGCCGACTTCTACGCTGCAGTAACCAAGGCACTCAAGGAACTCGACGTCACCGTCGTCATCAATGACATGCCCTGCGAGATTGCCGGCGCCACGGCCTTTGCCGACGATCGCCAGCACGCCCGCTATGACCCCGAGTACGCATGGCGATTCTGGCAGGCGCTCGTGCAAGCAGATCGCGTGTTCAAGGCCTTCCGTACCTCGTTCATCGGCAAATGCAGCCCGGTGCATTTCTTCTGGGGCAGCTTCGATCTGGCCGTCACCCGCTTTTCAGGGCGTCGCGCCCCGAACTTTACCGGCAAGGCCCCCGGCGTCGCCCCCGAGGTGATGAGCGAGGCCTATTCGCACGAGGTCAGCAGCGCCGGTTTCTGGCCGGGCGACAATGTCACACAGTACCCGGCCTTTTATTCCTACACCTATCCCAACTTCGCCGGCTTCAGCGAAACCAAGGTGCAGCCCGCGGCAGCGGTCTTCAGCGAGACGCTAGGCGAGTTTCTGCTCCCGTATGATGCGGTGCGCACGGCAGCGGATCCGGATGCCGCACTGCTCGCCTTTCTGCAAGGCACCTACGAAGCAGCCGCCGTGTCTGCCAAATGGGATCGCGCCGACCTGGAGTGCCGGCCCGGCCGCCCCTGTGTGCCCCGCGATGCCTGAGTCCGACGCCACGCCACGGATCGCCACCAAGGCCATCCCGTCGTTGCCGCCGGCGTCGACATCGGCGGCCAATCGGCCTATACAGGACTAAATCGGGGGGACGAATCATGACCTACAGCAACTTGCAGCCAGCTTCGTTTCACGCGTCACTGCGCCCATCGCCGGCACTTTTCTGCGCCATGGCCGCAACGGCTCTCGCCTTTGCCCCAACCTGCGGCGCGCGCGCGGCAGATACCCCTCCGGCCACGCCCGCAGCATCGACATCGTCCGCATCGCCGCCATCCGCATCTCCTGAATTCGGCGGCCAATGCACCGAAGGGCTGGCCGAAGGACAGCACGTCATGACCAAGTGCACGAGCACCTGGACCGACCAGGACGGCAAGACCTACTGCTTCAGCAATGACGACGCCAAGAAAACCTTCCTGGAAAACCCCGCGGACAATCTGCAGCGCGCGCGCTCCTTCGCCGCCGCCAGCAATGTCGAAGCCACCGAAAAAGCCATGCAGGAGTTCACCGGCACCGACGCCGAAGTTCTGGTCAAGGAGTTGATCAATGCCAAGCTCAAGGCCAATGACGGCCTATTTCCCTTCGACGATTCCCTCCACGGCGATCACCTGAAATTGGCTTACGACGATATCGACTTCACCCGCACCATCGACGGCTACGGTTTTTTCCCGGACGTCAAATTCCACGACTCGAAGGACCCGCAGAAAAAGTACCTGATCGATTTCTGGGTCATACCCGAGAACGGCAAACTACAGGTACAGCAAAGCCGCATCTATAAGGAGCCGCTGCTGTCGGATGGCAAATGGACCACCATGGCGCGCCAACCCATTCCCTGGTGGTGGATACCCGCGTCCGAACACCCCGGCCATCTCGCCACCAAGCGCGGCTGGGAAGTGATGTCCGCCGTCGAACACAGTGCCGTAAAAGCCAGCCTGAAGAACAACGGCATTTTCAAAATCACGGACGACAAGACGGGCAAGGAACTGCAGCTGGAGTTCGTCGACACCCACCAGCCGGTGCGCCAACTCGACGACGGCCACTACTTCGCCTGCACCGACTTTCGTGTCGTCGGCACCAAGGATCAAATCTACGACATCGACTTCTGGGTCAACGACAAGGACGGCGCCATGACCGTCGATCAGGTCAAAGTTCACAAGGTACCGGAACTTAAAAGCGGCCAGTGGATCCAGGTGCCGCGTTACGAGTGGAAGGACGTGGGGCCCTCGCACGTCGTCCCCTGACACCGGACCGGTACGGACGCTATAGATGTTTGAACCGTTCGCTAGCGATGAGCCGACAGGCTACCCAGCCAAAGTTGCCGCGAAATTCAAATGGAGCAAACGCACGACGCTCTCCTGGTATTGATCGCGCCAGTGTAACCGATCTTTTTTCGCGCCTCTTGCGACCCGCAGATTTTGAGTACCCGCGTCGGGCGGCCCCCATCCGTCAAGGGTCTTGGCACCCAGATGGTGTTGCATAGGCCCTCGTTCTGCCTTCCGCCCCTCTCTCAATTCCTGACAGCCCAGTGAGGGACTGCTAGAGTCCCGCTGCGGTACGGGCTGTACTCTTTTTTTGCGCAGGGGGTATTCATGGCATTGGCTGAAACCGAACAACTCACCAAGATGATGTGCGGCGCGGCGCTGAGTCGCGCCGTTTGCACGCTCGGCGAACTCGGAATCTCCGATCACATCGAGGCCGGCGTTCCGCAACCGGTCGAATCTCTCGCCCGTCTGACAAATACACACGAGCGATCGCTCTATCGCCTGTTGCGATTCACCGCCAGTTATGGGGTCTTTCTGGAAGTGGAGGATCGCAAATTCGACCATACCCCACTGTCGGCAGCATTACGCAGTGACGCGGCTGGAACATTCCGGCCCGCCGCGCAAATGTTTCATCACATTTTTGCCGCTTGGGACGGGCTTGATCATTCCGTCAGGACGGGAGAATCCGGCTGCGTCAAGGTGTATGGAGAGCCGCTGTTTGACTACATCGGGCACCACTTGGATCTTGCCCCGATCTTTGACGCCGGAATGACCGCGTTCCACGGCCACGAGACAGCCGCAATGCTGGATGCCTACGATTTCACCGGCATCACGACACTCGCCGACATCGGCGGCGGCAATGGCACTCTGCTCGCGGCGGTACTGGGACGCTACCCGCAACTGCGCGGCATCCTCTTCGACTTGGGTCATGTGGTGGGTCGTGCGCGTTCCGGGATGCAGGCGCTCGGCCTTGATCAACGATGCTCGGTAATCGAGGGCAATTTCTTCGAATCGGTCCCCGCTGGGGCCGACGCTTACCTCATGCGTCACATCATCCACGACTGGACCGACGAGCAATCCATCCGGATTCTGAGTAACTGCCGCAAGGTGATCCCGGCCCACGGCAGAGTTCTGCTCGTCGAATTCGCCGTAGCCGGCGGCAACCAAGCGTCGCTGGGCAAGGATGCCGACATGATCATGATGGCGTTCCCGGGCGGCATGGAGCGCACCGAAGCGGAATACCAAGACCTGTTCGAGCAGTCCGGATTCCGCCTCAGCAAGCTCACGAGGACGAAATCCGCGGTCAGCGTGGTGGAAGGAAGACCCGCGCCCTGAGCACAGGCCCCCGCGTCGGGCCCGCCAACACCAAATAAAGCCGCGCTGGCCGTCAGTAAATCGCCTTTAACCTCGTGTTACCTATTAAGCGGTGTGTCTTACAGCGCCGCAGGGATCCGAACTTAAGGGGACATGACAATGAGCGACAGGCGATTCCACAGGTACGCAGCGTGCGTGCCCGCAGGCATTGTCGCCGTGCTGCTGACTTGCACCAGCGCATGCCACGGCCCCGCGGCCTCAAGCTCCAATGGTTCAATGGCAGCGCCCGCCGCGGCGAAATCTCAGACCCAGCGCGAAGCCGAGGTGCGTTTCGGCGTTTCCCCGACGCGCAATAGTCAGGTCACCTATCAGCCCGGTGTTATCGTCATGGAGCATGGGGCGGAAGCCATCCGTTCGGAAAACGACGACGGATTTACTTGGAACATCGACGCCAATGCCCCCGGCTCGGCGGAGATCCAACGCGACAAGATCCTGTTCGCCACCGGCAGAATGGTCGGGCGCGTGCTGGCGGTCAAGCGCAACGGCGATGAGCTCGCGGTCACTCTGGGACCGGTGGAACTGACCGACCTCATCAAAGAAGCGCACATCGACTACACCGGCCCTCTCGATCCCACCCAGATGATCGTGTACGTCGCCGCCCCCGGATATCCCGGCTCCTTTCAGAAAGACGCGCCCGCCCCCGATGAGGCATCGGCCACGGACCCGCCGAGCGCAAGCCGCATCGGCGCCTCGCCGCAGGTGTTCACCGTCTCTCGCTCAGGCGACCTGGTACCGTTTCAACTGCAGTCGACGCGCATCGACGTGCCCCGCAAATCGACCCGCAAATTTAACGTCGACCCGCAGCGGCCCAGGCTCATCGCCACGAGTTACAGTACCTCCGATTGGGCCAACCAAGGTTTCCACAGCGGCGCGTTGGAACGCTCCTGGGACGGTCCCATCAGCGCACAATACGTCAGCAATAGCGGCCCCAGCGCCACTACCAATGCAATGCAGGGTGTCACCCGTGTACTTCTGGACGGCTTCACTTTCGTGCCGTCTTTCAGCGACGGCTTGCAACTGGACGTACCGTACGAAAAGAACGGCTTGAAGTTCAACGCGCACGCCCAGTTGAAGCTCTCCAAACCGGAATTCACATTCCATCTCGACATCAGTAATGGGCTGAAGACGGCCTCCATCGAATTGAGCGGCGTAGGCGGGATCGATGTGGAGATCTCCGGCGGCACGGACGGCAAGTTCGCCAATGTCCACGAAAACTTCTACATCCCCGTGGACTTTTCCATCCCGATGCCCGTAGCGCTGCCTTTTTCCGCCATATTTCGCCAAACGGTGCGCATCGATACCGTGATCACCAGCAACCACTCCGTCATCAGCGCGTTCGGTAGCTACTCGCTGGGCGGAAAAATCACCGCCGGACTGGTCAACGGCTCCGCGACGGCGACCGCACCGATGTATGTGAAAACCAATAGCAGTATGGTGGATTCGCTCAAGGGCCTGTCGATAGGGGTAAACGGTCTGGTGATTGGCTGGGGCGGCAAGCTCATCGTCGGCCTCGGCAAATTCGGGCTCGTTGTGGGCCCGTATGCCAGCATCAACGTCGCCGCCGGCGTCACCCTGGGTTCGGCACTACAGGCCGGTTACACCTGCCGCGCGTCGGAACTGGATCTCTCACTGAAATACGGCGTGGGCTTCGCCCTGCCCCAGTGGACGGTTGCGGCACTGAACACGGCGCTGGGTTTCTTTGGCTTCAAACCAGTCAGTTCGAGCTACGACGCGGAACTCGGCACCCTGCCCATTAAGCAGGCATCGGAAGGCGTGCCCCCCAAGTGCGCATCGAATGCGCCATGAGTAAAATGCTAACCTGCGTCCGGTTGTGCCCAAAATATCGCCTCGAACGCACGCGGGTCGTGACTGCTCTTTTTACTATATCCAACAAGGAACGATCATGAGACATCTCTTCTCGCTGAGCACATTTTGCGTCCTAGCCTGTGCAAGCGCCGCACTTAGCAAGGCGGCGGACGACTTGACCGTCATTTCGAATGCCACGACCAACGGCAAGCCCTCCGGCACCGAAACGCAGTACATATCCAGCGACCACATCCGAACCACGCAGGGGTCGGGGACCGAGATCATCATCAATCTGAAAACCGGCGTCATGACCAACATCGACGACAAGAAAAAAACCTACTACAACATGACCAAGCAGGACCTGGAGAACTTCCAGGCGAAGATGAATGAGAAAATGAACGATCCGAAGATGAAACAGGCCATGGCGATGATGCAGGGAATGAGCAATTCCATGGCTAGCTCAACCGAAGTCAAGAAGACCGGTGTGTCGCGCAAGATAGCGGGTTTCGCTTGCGAAGAGTGGAGCATCAAAATGAGCGCCATGATGACCATGACGGAATGCGTCACCAATGACCTTAAGTATCCCGTGCAGAGTTGGGCGGCTCTTCAGGAGTTCAGCGCGTCTATGCGCAAATCGATGAGCGGCTTCGGTCCCAGCGCCAAGGCCGGCGAGGAATTCGCCGAGAAGATGAAGAGCATCCACGGTTTTCCGGTGGCCACCTCAAGCCTGGTCGATGCCGGCATCACCAAAATGACGACCACCAGCGAAGTCATCGAGGTGCGTCACACCGCCATTCCGGACTCAACCTGGGAAGTACCCGCCGGTTTCATTAAGGTCGACAACCCCATGATGAAGGCCTTTCAAGATCACGGCCACTAGCCGCTGCGCCGGTCACCAGCCACTTGCCCGACACCTAGGTCGGTGCCGCTCGCTTTGCAGGGGGAATCTCAAAATCGGCGGCAGCTACTTTGCCTGGCGCGAATTGGCGACCAGCCGCTTCAGCGCGTCCAGATCCGCAATGCCCGGCACGAGTTGCCGGCCGACCACGAGACCGGGCGTGCCCTCGAGCGTCAATGCGTGCGCCTCTTGGTCGTTGCGTTCCAGCAGCGCCGCGATCTCCTTGGCATGCGTCACCCGGTCTTTCGCAAGGGTCTCAATGTTCACGCCCGCCTTCTGCAAGATCGAGTCCACCTGCTCGTTCTGCGCCAGGCGCGGACCGATCAACAAGGCATCGTGCGCCACCAGATACTTTCCCTGCCATCCCGCGGCCAGTGCCGATGAGGCCGCATACACGGACACCGGCCCCAAGATCGGCCAGTCCTTGTACACCACGGCCACCTTCGGATCCTGCGCCAGCAAGGCGTACAGCGCCGGTACCAGTTTCTTGCAATACGGGCAGTTGTAGTCGAAGTACTCGACGATGGTCACGTCGGGTTTGCGCGCACCAACCGGCTCCGTACCCGGGTTCGCAAGCATTTGCTTCTGACCTTCGACGGTTATGATGGCCGTGTCCTGTGCCGCCGCCGTCCCCAGCAGCAAAACGCAGCCGAGAATCGCGAACAGATTGCGTGCTATAGGCATGCACGCATCCTATCCTATCGCCGCCTTTCAGTGGACCGGCTGAATCAGTCCCATATCGTCCGCCGCAGTGGAATTGATTCGCGGGCTGACGGCATGCGCTTGCATCCACTTGGAATCGTAGGTCTGCAGTGCCGCCTTGGCTTCGCCCGGCGTGCCGTGCAGCCAGGTGTGGTAGTCGCGGCGCCGCAGGATGGCCGGCATGGCCGCCGCCATCCCGGGCAGCCCGCGCGCAATGCCCGTCATGAGGTCATTGGCCGGCACACAAATCACCGAGCAACTTTCGATCACGTCGTCGTCTTCACCGACGGAGCGATCCCACACCGCCGCCATCCCGAACACGCTGCGATTCAGCAGACTCAAGAAATAGGGCTGGCGATAATTCGCGGACGTCAGCTGCCACGCATAGAATCCGGACGCCGGCAGAATGCAGCGCTGCCCGCTCAGCCATGGCATCCGATAGACCTTAGAGCGCTCGATGCTCTGCAGGTCGGTGCACAACGCGGGTGCCCCGAGCGATTTTCCCTCGGCCCACGACGGGATGAACCCCCAGCGGACCATCAAGCCCTCGGTCTGCCCATCGTGCACCCGCACCGACGGCACGTACTGCTGCGCCGCGACGTTGAATCTCGGCGCAAATTTCCACCACACCTGGGCCGGCAGGAACTCGCGTTCCGTGGCGGCCTGCTCCGATAGGGCATAACGTTCCAGCATAGGAAAGCGAGATTACTGCCATCGGCAGCGCGAAGCTGTGACGGACCTTTGGTTTACGGCAGCGCCCGCTCTGCCTCGAGCAGTGCACGCGTGATGCGCCCCGCCCATTGGGTCTGTCCCGCCTCATCGCTGACCAGATCCTGGCGGATTTCGATTTCCACATGCGGCAGACCGCGTGCCTCGCCATGATGCGGAATGCTGTAGTCGGTCGCATCGCTGACGAAGTACGGCTGGTTGTCCCCGATCACCAAGTCCTGGTCCCGGCGCAGCGCATCGAGCACCAGTCCGGCAAAGCGCCGATCGCGGTTGTACAGCACCGCCGCGTGCATCTCCCGCCGCACCCCGTGGTACATATCGGTCATCGTATGCTGTGCCACCAATAGAGTGGGTCGGGCGGCTGCCACTCTTTCGTCGAGCAGTTCGGTGATGCGATTGTGATAGGGATCGAATATTTCCGCACGGCGCGCCGCGATTTCCACGTCGCTCAAGTCGATATTGCCGGGAATTTCGATCGCCTCACTCTGGCGCGGAATCGATGTCGGCACCTTCGGATCGCGATTGCAGTCGATCACCAGCCGCGAATAATTCTGCGCCAGCAGCGTCGCATCGAGCGCCGCCGCCACCTGCCGCGCCACGTTCAATGCACCGATGTCCCAGGCAATGTGCCGCTGCAATTCGGCTGCCGGAAGACCCAGGTCTTGCAAGCGCCGCGGAATCCTCCGTCCCGCATGATCCACCAAGATGACGAAATTCGAACTCCCCTGCCGGCCGATCTCAATGAAGGGCGCTGGTTCATCTGCGGCGAGGAGCGCAAAGCCGCTCACCAACCCACCGCCTCGCCATCTGGCTGTGGCGCGCTCGCGAATTGTCGTGGCATGGCGATAATTGCTTTAAGTCTTTGCATGACCCGTCTCGATCAATGACTCGGCCGCTCAGGTGGCTCGCAGATCTTGCAACACCCTCCCGACCAGGAGTGCCTGACTCTCGTGTGCTTCATCCCGCAGCGTTTCCTTTAACGCATCGACATACCATTCTCGCATGGCCGGCGTGTCCAGGACCTGATCGGCGTATACCACTGATGCAGGATCTAAGGTAAGGTCATAGGTCTGCACCCTGAAAGTCACCGGTGCATAAAAAGCATCTACGGCGGTAAATGTCTTGCCCGCAAGATAGGGGCCGCCGAAGCGGCGCAGGCCATCGTTCCACAGCGCACCGAGTCGCGCCATGTCGTGCTCGAGCGCCGCAGGGAATTCATGCAGCCGAATGCGTTGACCACAGGTCATGGAACAGCGATTGCGCAGTTCGCCGAAGCCCGAATGCATCTCCGCCGCCGCGCTTCGCGCCCAGGCTCGAGCTACCCCATCCGCCGGCCACACACCGTCATGCCGTTCGGCGAGATATTCTGCGATGGCCAGCGAATCCCATACCACCGTGTCACCGTCGACCAAGCACGGCACTTTGCCGGTGGGAGAAATCTTGCGAAAGTTTTGCCAGCCCGATTCGACACCGAAGGGCACCAGATGCTCTCGAAACCCGATCTCGAGCTCACGCATCAGTACCCATGGCCGCACCGACCATGACGAATAATTCTTGTTCGCTATGTATAAGTCGTACATCAGTCTCTCCCGCCGAAAGGATCACACCGAGGGCCGCCTTTGACGACCCCGCCTGAAGATACATCCTCTGGTCTCGCAAAACCCAAGGTGAGGCCGTCGATGGCATTTTTAGCTCTAACCTACGTTGTTGAGATGTATAGTCTAAAAATAGACTACTAATACCGTCAATTCGGCATAACAATCTAATAATAGTCCCTTCCATGACTTTCTCGCACAATAGCCTACAATTAGTCTATTATTGTCATCTATGTCATTTAGCACACTAATATTAGCCTATGTCGCTTAATCATCTCACTAACATCGAAATCGCCGGACGCCTGGCGCACGCCATCAAGCAATGGCGTATCTCACCGCAAGGTGCCGCCCTGTCTCAAGTTGAGCTTGCGCATAAGAGTGGCATCGGTCTGACACCGCTCAAGCGATTTGAAAAGACCGGTGCCATCACCTTGCGCAATCTGATTGCACTGCTGCGCGCACTGGCTTTGCTGGATGGATTGGAAACCCTGGTGCCGGCGCCGGATACCCCTGGCCCGCTGCAACTGCTCGCCGCCGAGCAAATGAAGACTCAGCGCAAAAGAGCACCGCGCAGGCAGCGCACCGCGCCCACCCAGGGCGCCCGCCGCATCCAGGACGCAGTCGACGCTCCCTCCTCTACGGACGGCAAGCATGGCTGACGTCAATGTTGTCGAGGTACGCATCTGGGGGCGCAGGGTAGGAGCCCTCGCTCCTCTCAGAGGCAAGCCTGGCTTCTATGAATTTCAATACGCACCGGAATTCGAAGACAGTGGCTTGGAACTATCTCCACTGCGCATGCCGCTGAAATCCAGAGGGCGTTTTAGCTTCCCTGAGTTGGTGCAGCATACCTTCCACGGCCTGCCGGGCCTCTTGGCCGATGCGCTGCCCGATCGTTTTGGTAATGCGCTCATCGACGAATACCTGACTCGCCATGGCACTCACGCCGACGCAATCACTACCTTGCAGCGACTGCTGTATGTTGGCCGCCGCGCGACGGGCGCGCTCGAATTCGAACCAGCCGTCGCGGAAACGCGAACCCCTGCAGCGATCGCGCCTCTCGACATGGCGCATCTTGTCGAGGACGCGCGCCGCGCATTGCGTGGCGACCTAGGCACCATCGCCCAGGAAATTATGGATGTCGGCAGCTCGGCCGGCGGTGCGCGCGCCAAAGCCGTCATTGGCTGGAACCCGCAAACCAACGAAGTCGTATCCGGGCAATTCGATCTGCCGCCGGGATTCGAACACTGGCTACTCAAATTCGACGTCGGCGCCGACGGTGTGCTGAGCAACTCGGCGGGCTTTGGCCGCATCGAATACGCCCACTACCTCATGGCCGCCGCGGCCGGTATCACGATGAGCGAGTGCCGCCTATTGGAAGAAGGCGGCCGCGCGCATTTCATGACCAAGCGTTTCGACCGACGCGGGAATGCCAAGGTGCACGTTCACTCGCTCTGCGGAATTGCGCACCTGGACTTCAATACGCCCTATGTGCACGGCTATGAGCAGTACCTGCGCACCGTGCTCGACTTGAAGCTCGACGCCCCTGCTCTCGAACAAGCATGGCTGCGCTGCGCATTCAATGTAGCCGCCGTCAACTGCGACGACCACACCAAGAACTTCGCGTTCATCCTGGATCAGGCTGGGAAGTGGGACATCGCTCCGGCGTACGATACCTGCTTCTCCCACAATCCCGCGGCCGGCAAGTGGACCCGCCAACATCAAATGCTGATCCGCGGCAAAGCCTGGGACATCACGGCTGAAGATCTCATTGCGCTTGCAGAGGGTTTCGACGTGCGCAAGCCCAAGGAACTACTCAAGCGCGTCGCAGATGCCGTGACGCGCTGGCCCGATTTAGCCGATCGCGCCGGCGTGCCGCGAGCCGAGATCGCCCGCATCAAGGCATTTCAGCCGGACTGGGTCAGCGCGATAGGAATGTAAATTGGGGGCGCCGTCCCCTTCGCGCTATTGAGCGCCGGCACGCCGCAACGCAGCCGCAATAGCCGGTTGATTGGCATTCATGGCCGCTTGCAGCGGCGTCACGCCGCCCGCATCCGCCGCATTCGCATCGGCGCCGACGCTCAACAATGCATCGACCGCAGCGACTTGCCCGTGCAGCGTCGCCAGCATCAAAGCCGTGCGGCCGTCGGCATCGCGTGCATCAATGTCGGAGCTTTTTCCCAGTTGTACCTTAAGGCCTTGAACATCGCCGATTTCAGCCGCTCGCCGCAAGGCTGAGGCGGAATCCTGGTTGCGCGCATTGGTCATATGCCCTGCCAGTCTTCCCGTGATCGACTCAGATATGCCCGTTGCGCCGGCACCATCGCTGGCAGTCGTTGCGGCTGCCGCTCCCGTCGCCTGCGCCGGTGCGTTGCGCGCGTCGGCCACGCTTTCCTGCTGAGGCGGCGCCGCATAACTCGACGCCTTGTCCTGCGCTGAATCGGCGTTCACAGCCGCATTGCCGGCCGCGGCGCGATCCTTTTCCATGCTCTGCCTCTGCGCCATCACCGGCGGTGACTGTGCAGGCAACGACGATTGCGATCCTGGGGGCTGCAACGGTGGTGCTGCGGGCGATGCTGACGGCAATGGTGATGGTGGCGCCGAAGCTGAAGCTGACGGTGCTGGTGACAATGACGGTGACGGCGCGTACTGTTGCGGCGCCTCCTCTGCCGGCATCTCCGATTCCTTCAACATCGCCACCGGCGGCGCCGGCGCGGCGTCCGTTCTAGGCCGCGTCGCTTCGATTTTTGACTGCGCCGCCGTACTCGGCGCCTGCTGCGGCAGATACTGTGGCGCGATCAAAAGTCCGGCGAGTCCCGCCGCCGCCAGGGTGCCGTATACCGCCGGCCGCCACCGGCGCTGATTCGCCGCAGATCGTTCAACACCCAGTTTTGCCGGAATGTCTTCGGCCGACTGCGCCGGCGGCCGCCCCAGCGACCGCTCCGCGGCCAGTTTCGCGGCATGCTCGAGTACGGCTCGACGCACCGCATCGCTGGGCCGGCCGGGGTCGAGCGCCGCTGCGCGCCGATACCGCTCGTCGATATCGTCGGGCGGGCCGGCGTTCGGCGGCAGCTCGCTCATGCATGTTCCTCGAGCAGCTCGCGCAGTTTCGTGCGCGCGTAGCGCAGACGGCTTTTGGTGGTCTCGAAATTAGTGTGGGTAATCGCTGCGATCTCCTCAACGCTCAGGTCGCCCTCGACTTGCAGCAGGAATGCTTCGCGCTGTTCGGCCGGCAAGGTCTCGACCGCCTGCATGAGTGCTTCGGCCTGATCTCGTGCCACCGCCGCGGCGTACGGCCCGGCACTCGGATCCGCGGTGAGCTGCTCCACCACCGATTCCGATTCGTGCCCCAGGCTGTCCAAGCTGGTTTGCCGCCGACTCTTTCGAATCGAGTCGATCATCCGATGATGGGCAATCGTGAACAGCCAGGTCGTGAATCGCGCCGCGGGCTCATAACTCGTAGCTTCCCGCGCGACGGCGAACCATACTTCCTGCATCAACTCGTCCGCCGTCGCGCGATTGCGTAAATTGCGTTCCAGGTAACGCCAAACGCGCATCTCATGCCGCCGATACAGCACCTCGAAGGCCGCGGCATCGCCGCGGCCATAGCGCGCCATCAGGTTCTCATCACTCTCATCGGCAACCGTCATTCATCGCAGTATCGCACTTCCCCGCTGCTTTATCCTCGGGGGTCCGGCACGTACTGCGAACCGGGCGACACCGGGAAAGGGTTGATGGCAGGCGCCGCCGGCCGCGGCCGCTTGATGACGCCCATGGCAAACAAATTGTCGAGGCTGTCATAGCGAATGCGAATGACCTCGTTGGGCTGCGACTGCATGCGCTCAAACTCAGTAAGATTCACATAGGAGGATTCACGCGCGCCGTGGCCGGTGCCGAGTTTAGGCGCAGGTGCGCGTGCCAGCAACGACGGCTGCATTGGCGCCGGCGCGGCCGGGGCCACCCGAGTATCGCTTTCGGCCGCAGAGTTGGCCGCGCCCATCGCCGCTGCCTTGTCCATGGATTGCCTAGAGGGCGCCGACTCGGCGGCTTCGTCCTTGAGCCGGCCGTCGTACCTGGATCGGTCCTCTTCCGTCAAGCGGCCGATAGATGGGCTGGTGTACGCCGGCTGCGGCGGGCGCTCGCGAAACAAAGCGACGCCGATGACGCCGACGTTCGCCGGCCGGCCGGTGCGCTCGGCGTAAGAGTTCGGCGACGCGGTGAAGACGAACGCGGCGATTTCGGCGTCGCTCTTTCTCCAGCCGGTAATTTGATAGCGGTCGCCGGAGCTGAACACATAGCCGGTTTGATCCCAGCCCGCGGTCGCACCTGACACCACGTTGACCCCGTCGACCGAAGTCACCGCCATCACCCGCTCACCCAATCTATTGTGGATCTCGATGGCATAACGCGCGCCGGGGTTTCCCGCCACCCAATATTCGCCGCGATAGTAATAGGGGGTCAGCACGACCCCGCTTTCGCGGTCGATGATTGCCACTTCAGCCAGGCCGCCCAAGGCTTGCGCCTTGCAGGTCGTCGCCACCCACACAAGAATCGCAACAGACAGTATCCGGTTCATGATCGCTCCAGTATTGATTTGCTCAAGGACTGAAGCGGCAGAGGCGATCGAATGGGGTTAATCAGGTACCCCCCACACGAATTCCCATAGCCGTGCGTTACCCGACATAATATGGACGAATCAGCGCGGCCGCGCGCTTAGCCCCCAGCCTTCAGAGCCCGCATGTTGAAATTCTTCTTCAATGGATCGCCCAATCCCCTCAAAGTCACGCTATTTCTGGAGGAATCCGGCCTCGCCTACCAACCCGTGCCCATAGACGCCTTCAAGGGCGACCAATTCAAGCCCGAATACCTCGCCATCAATCCGAACGGCAAGGTCCCCGCCATCGATGACGACGGCGTGATCGTTTTCGATAGCAACGCCATCCTGCTGTATCTCGCCGAGAAAACCGGCAAGTTCCTGCCGCCCAACACCCCCGCGAATCGCGCTGAGCTTCTCTCATGGCTGATGTTCGTTGCGAGCGGCGTCGGACCCTTCTCGGGGCAGGCGGTGCACTTCAAGCATTACGCGCCCGCCACGGAATACGCGAACCAGCGCTACCAGTTCGAAGCACGGCGCCACTTTTCGATTTTGAACGAACGCCTTGCCAAGCGCCGCTACATGCTGGGCGACACCTACACCATCGTCGACATGGCCGCGTGGGGTTGGACCCGTTTCGTGCCCTTCGTGATTGGTGACGACGGCTACGGCGCCCTGCCCAATCTTAAGCGGCTGGTCGATGAAATCTCCGCGCGGCCGGCGGCCGCTCGCGCCATGGCGTTGAAGGAGCGCTTCAAATTCACTTCCGGCCTGGACGAGGAGGGTCGGCGCCATCTGTTCAAACACCTGCAAACCGCCGCCGGTTGAGCCATAGCAAAAGACGTGCGTGTCACGGTGATTCGCGGCGGCCCGCGTGCCTGGGCTAAGGCACGGTTTGCCCGTGCGACGCGGGCATATCATTTCGGTTCATAAACGCTTTTCTTGATCTCAAGCGTATCCAGCTACGTCTCTAGCTACATGCCTCGGTCGTAGGCACTGCGAAACCAGGGCCCATCGACACGATTTGCTTCGCTCACGGCGTTGAGTAAAAATACTCAGTATCGTGAGTAAAAGAAAGACCGACTTCCGACGCAGCGCCCAAAGCCAGGCCTTGGGCGGAGGTTAGGGCTAGGGCGCGCGCACTCTGCGCTCGGGTCCCACGTATTGCGCCATCGCCGACAAGGCGCTGACCGCAGCGAGCGCGGTTGGCTGCCTCTGGCCTTGCAGAATACTGCGCGTGACCCACGCGGCGCCGACGCTGGCGCCGCCTGCGGCGGCAATTCCTGCCGTCGCCGCCGCGCCCGCCTCGAAACGTGGACATCCGCCGAAAAACCAGGGACTGAGATGCGACAATTCTCCCGCAGCGCAGCGCGCATCGCCCGTTGCACGGATCACTCCGGCATAGCCCGCGGGATACACCAAAGCGCCGCGCGCGGGCCTCGCCGCCACGATGAGGCAACCGACCGCCACGGCGTGCTCGACCGCGGCCGCAAGTACCGCGCGGTCCGCTGCCAATCCCAGGCTCATGTGAATGAGCTCGGTGCGAGCCGCCACGGCCCAATCGATGGCGGCCGCGACCGCCGCGGCACTGGCCGGCCGCGCATCGACGAACACCTGCCCGAGCAGCAACTCTAACGCCACATCACCCGACGTCAACAATTGGGCCACCCGCGAACCGTGACCGGTGGGATCCGCTGCCGGCTCACGCCGGTCGACTCGTCCACCCGCGTCGACAAAGGCTGCGGCATCCAAAGCCCCCGGCCAGCTGCCGCAACTGTCGATGAGCGCGATCCGCCAGCTCACCGTCAACCAACCAACCGCGCCGGGCGCAGTCGGCCGCCCTCCAGTTGCCAGCAAACATCCGAGCCTTCGATATCGCCCGCACGGTGCGTGATCACAATCCGAGTCCGCTGCGTAAAGACCGCGTCGAGCGAGCGATGCACGGCGCGCGCCGCGTCGGCGTCCAGACCGCTGGTTGCCTCATCCAGGATGACGATCAACGGCTGCGCGAGTGCGGCGCGCGCGATGGCGATTCGTTGCCGCTGGCCGGTGGACAACCCCGCGCCGCCTTCGCCGACCTGGGTCGCATAGCCATCCGGCAGCACGCTCACGAACTCATCCACCAGGGCTTGCCGCGCCGCCTCGATGGCCGCCGTCTCATCGACGTGCTCATGCCCATAGCGCAGATTGTCGAGGATGGAACCGCGAAACAGCAGCGGCGAATGTTCGACCACCACGATGCGCCGGCGCAGATCGGCCAGCTTGTATTCTTGCAGCGGCCGCCCGTCCAGCAATATCCGGCCTGAATCCGCATCGACGAAGCGGCGCAGCAGATCGGCCAGCGTCGATTTTCCCGCGCCGGACGCGCCGCGCAGCACCACTTTGCTGCCCGCCGCTATGTCCATGCTGATCGAATCCAGTACCGGCCTGCCGTCGACGTTCGCGGCAACGCTCACTGCTTCGAAGCGCAAGTCGCCGCGCGCGGCAGCCGGCAGCGCGCTCGCTACGGCCGATTCCACTACGCAGGGCAGGCCGAGCAATTCTTCCACTCGCGCGAGACTCACTCGCGCGCGCTGATACCCCGTGTACAGAGCGGCCATGGAGGCGGCCGATCCGGAGCTACGCCCAAGGTAGGCCACGAACGCGACCAGAGTGCCGACACTCAATCTCCCCTGCAGTACATACCAGCCGCCGAGCACGAATACCCCGGCCGTCGCCAGATGGCCGAGAATGGCCGCGAACGAACCCGTGGCATAGGTTACCCATTGCTGACCCAAAACCCGGCCCAGATACTCATGCCCCAGCGCGTCCAGCCTGCGCCGCTCGATCTCCTCGGCCGCGGCCGCCTGCACGTGGCGCGCACCGGACAGGGTCTCGACCAGAAATCCGCTCAAGCGGCTGGCCGCTTCCCGCAGCGCGCGCGTGCTGGCCTCGATGCGCGGCCGCGCGTACTGACGCACCAATAACTGCAGCGGCAGCAGCGCGGCGACCAACAACGTTAGCCGCCACGACAGCCCGAGCATGACCGCACCGACGATGATGAGCGTCAGCACGCTGCTGATGAACGACGGTGCTGCATCGGTGCCGAAGCGCTGCACTTCGGCAATGTCGCCGTCGAGCCTGCTGACCATGTCGCCCACCGGCACTCGCGCCAGGCGGCGTGGCGAGACTCGCAGCAGGTGCGCGTATACGGCCCCGCGCAACGAGAACAAGGCTCGGCCCGACGCGCGCACGTAAATGACGCGATGCACGCCGCCGAGCGCAAACCCCGCCGCGGCCAGCCCCAGCATGCCGAGGCAGGCGCCCACCAGGCGGGGAAATTGCCGACCGATGAGCCCCTGATCGATGACGATCCGCGTCAGCAGAGGCTGCGCCGCCGACAAGGCCGCAATGAGCAGCCCAAGCAGCAGCGCCAAGCTCAGCATGCCGAGCTGCGGCCGCAGATGCGGCCATAACAGCCGGCGGATGCCCTGAGACTTATTTGCCGCGGATGACACGCAGCGTCGACAGCGTCTGGTCGCTGCAGCCCGGCAGTTTCAAGATCGCCTTCTTCTCGAGCTTGGCCGCGTCATAGAATCCGACATCGCAATTCGTGCCGCCGAGATAAATCTCACGTCCATCCGAAGACACATTCACCGCATAGAAGGTGTGATCCAGAGGCACGCGCTTCTCCAAACGATGAGCGTCGACGTCGATGCTCGTCAGCGTCGTATAGACGCCGTAGGCATGCTTCCGGTCGGGACTCAGGATCGTGGAAAAGATCAAGGCCGACAGCGGTTCGAAATCCGCATACGCGAGTTCGCCTGATTTCAAATTCAACGACATCAGCGCCGTCATGGGCACGTTGCCGCCGGCTTTCTTCAGTTCCGAGTAGACGGGGCTGGTGAACACGCCTGTGGGTTCGCTCACCGGCCAGAATGCCAGCAGATCAGGCTGCGAATGATCGGTGAGCGCCCACTTCTGAATGCCGCGCGTCCCCAATAGCTTGCCGGTCTTGACGTCGTACTCGTACAGATCGAAGCCCAGGGCATAGAAACTTTGTCCGTTGGGCCGCGCCAGCAGCATGTGGATGCGGCGCGGCGCCGGGTAGCTGCGCACCGGCCTCGCCGTCAATCCCGCGTCGGTGCGAAACACGGCGAAGCGTGGCTCCTCGACCACATACTCGCTGGGTTTGAGCTGGGTCGGCAGCTCATAGGCGATCAATTCCTTGCCGTCGGGCGTGACCATCAGCGCGAAGAAATCCTTGACCCGCTCAGCGGACGTGGACAGCTCCGCGCGAAACACCTCGCGCCCGCTGCCCAAGTCGATGCCGACGATCCGCTCCATCCGGTCGACCAGCAGGAAGGCGATGCGCTGATCGGGTGACAGCACGATGGTAAATATCTGGCCGTTCGCGCCCGCCACCTGGTGCTGGGTGCGCACCGCGCGAGCCGCCGCATCGATGACGAACAGCCGATCCGGCTTGGCGGCGGTAACCAACAAGTCCGCGGCCGGTGCGGCCGCACGCGTGGCGGTGTACGCGTGTTGCGCCATGCAGAGCGACAACGCCAATGCGAAACCTGCCGTCCAGGTCCGATGCGGCCGTGCCAATGACATCCTCACTCTCCTGTTCATTTCTTGGGAAATACGCAATCGAGTTCACGCCAGTCGCCCGGCGCCGATGGCTTGCCCGCATCCCATGCCGGGTACGTGCTCATCGTGTCCGGCACCTGCGCCGGCCACCAGCACGGATCGGAACAGCCGTACAAGTCCGCCTCCATGGGCTGGCACAACGAAGCCACGCCGCCGAAAGGATCGACTTCCCAACCCGGATCGAAGGTGGTGGAACAGCCGGCGACGGTCTCCATGGCCAGCACTTCGGCAACGTGGCCTTCGGCAACGGCGTCGAGCAGCAGCTCGGCCTTATGGTTGGTGGGTTTAAGTTCGCTCATGCGAGGGCACTCCGCGGTTCGAGGTGGCGAGTAAAGAAACTCGGGTTATGGCGCTGAATGTCGGCGTACACGCGCACACCGAAATCCACCCAGCTACGCAGCAGATCGCAATAATGATAGGTTCGGTGGTGCGCATCGCCGAACCGCGAATACGATTCATGGTAGCAGCCTCCCGCGCACAGATTGCGGATCCTGCAGGTCTCGCAATGCGTCCCGCCACGGTCAAGCGCCTTTTCGATGAAGGCGCCCAAGCGCGCGCCGTCGATCCCCGTGCTCACATTGCCGAAGGTCGGCAGATCCGAGCCCGTGAATCGATGGCACAGATTGAGCTCGCCATCGCCGTCCACCGCCAGCAGCCCGACTCCGGCGCCGCACGGCAGCGACTTGCGCCGTCCCTCGTGCAGGTCCGTCATCAATTGATGCATATTGGAGAAGCCGTTGCTCTCGCCGCGCAGCGCCGCGCGCCGGTAGTCCTCGCCGAGGCGCTCGAAGGCGCGGTGCACTTCCTGAAGTTCGGCATCGGACAACGCATGGCTCGCCTCGGCGGCGGCCGTCACCGGCGCGTAGCCCACTTCGTGAAAGCCGATCTCGCCCTTCAAGTGCGCGTGAATCGCCTCCACCTCCGTGGTACCGCCGCCGAGCGTCACGCGCGCGCCCACCGGCCGCGACCTATAGCGCTCCAGCAGCACCCGCACTTTGCGGGCAACCACATCGTAGGTACCCCGCCCGCCGACGCTCTTGCGATGGCGATCATGAATATCCTTCGGCCCGTCGATGGATATCGAAATGCCGAAGCGGTGGCCGTCGAAGTAATCGATCAACGCCGGTGTCAGCAGCGTCGCGTTAGTGGTCATCGAAAAATCCATTTGCTTGCCGGCACGCTGCGCCTCCGCCTCAGCGTAGCCCACCACCTGCTTGATCAGCGCCACGTTGCTGAGCGGCTCGCCGCCGAAGAACACGATGTTGACCCGCTCGCGCGCCGCACCCGCTTTCAGCAACAGATCGACGCTGCGCGCCGCCGTCACGAAGTCCATCTTGCGCCCGTCCGCCGGCTTGGCCAGATCCTCCTTGTAACAGTAGGTGCACGACAGATTGCAGCCCGTGTTCACATTCAACACCAAGGTGCTCAAGGGATAGGTATTCACCTTGACGCTGCCGGGATTGATGGGCTTGAGACTGCCGGAAGGCTGCAGCATCTCCAGCTTGCGCAGCTCCGCCGCGAAAGCCCGCACCCGAGCCGGCGGGTAACGGTCGGCGAGCAGCGCCACCAGCTCATCGACGCTGCGGCCGCCCGGCTCCCGGCAATGGCCGATGACCGAGAGTCCGAGCGAGTCCACGCCGAACACCGCCGTCGTCGGCACATGCAGCAGGTACGCGTCCGCCTCCGCTTGCACCAGATGGCCGTTCCAGGAATTCCATTCGAGACGTTCGCTTGTGGTGTGCATGGGCCTTCAATAAATAGGAGGAGTGATCCAACGCTGCACGGTGACGATGAGATGCCCGCGCCCCTCGAGCGTACGACTGCTATCGGCGGCGCGCGCCACCACCGTGAGATTGCCGACATTGTCGCCCGAGAATTCCCGCGCCGGATTCGGGCCCGCCGCGCTCGGCAGGAAGCGGCCGCGCATGTCGAAGTGTCCGGCGAATTTCTCGTCCTCGGTGCGCTTCGCCTCCGCGTCGAAGGGCATCGAAGTCCACTCGGCAGACACCGGCCCGAGCGCCAGCAACTCGCCACCCGGCAACCGCGTGAACCCCATCGCCTCGAACTGCGCCGACACCGGTTCGACCCGGCCGCCGCCGAGCCGCGCAATGGCGTAGCCCGGCACCACGTTGAGCTGATCGATTTGCGCGTACACGGCAAGCTTGCCTACCGCAGCGCCTGTCGACACCGCCCGCATGCCGGGCGCCGCATTGGCCGCCACCGTCACCAGCGCGCGAATCCGCTGCGCGCTACGCTCCACTTTCGTGACGCTCGTGCCTGCGCCGAACGACACGGGGAGCGTGGCAGCACCCAGCCCATTGCCGACGATGGTCACCGTCGTCGTCGTTCCGGCGCGCAACGATTGCGGCAGCACCGCCAGAACCTGCGGCGCACCACCTTCGCGCACCGCGGTCCATTCGCCGCCCTCTTCGGCATGAGCGGCGTCGAACCACCGCCCTGCGATGCGATTGCCGTCGTCCGAGACCGCATACACTTCGCGCAACGAACGAGCGCCGATTTGCGCGCTGCCACGCCATTCGTAACCGGTATACAGAATGGCCTTGGAGTCGCCGTTCATCGCGAAACCCGTGACATCGGCCAGCTGGTAGTGCGCCGCGAAATCGCCGCCCGCGTCACGCTCTATGCGCGCCGTACCGTAGAAATCCTTGCCACCCGGCACATGGCCGACCACCACCCAACTGCCGCCCAGGTCCCGCACCGGGCGCGACTGCCACTCGTTCCACGCACTCGAGGAAAACGGGAACAAGGCTGCGAGCTTGCCCGGCAACGGGCCGCTGGCGATCTGCCACCACGGCCGGTCGCGCCCCGACGCCGAGTATTCGATGGAAGTCCACTGTCCCACATGCGTGTGCGCCAGCTTGAGCCATTCAGCCTCGTCGCGGCGCTGCAAGGAGACGCGCGCCAGCGTGTGGCAGCGGCCGCACATCACCCCGATCTCCGGGCCGAGATCGATGTCCTGTGCATTCGGGCGCCGTTCCAGAGCGAAGCGTCCGGCAGCAGACTCTGCCGGCGCCAAGCCCTGCGTGTCGGCGAGATAACGCACGAGCGCATCGCGCACGTCGTCGCCCAAGTTCAAGCCGTGCATCTGGCGCATGCGGAACAGCGTCATCACCCAGCCCTCCGGCGTCTTGCGGATGTCGCTGATGCGCTCGAATTTTCCCGCCTGCTCCTGGTGGCAGCCGCTGCAATAGCTGCGCACCAGTTCCGGTCCTGACACAGCCGCTGCGCCCTGTGCTGCGCCGGCCCCTGAGGATCCCAGCAGCAATGCGGCCGCCCACGATTTCCAATATTTCTCGACACCGATCGACACGGTTTAACCTCCTGGGGAAACGCTCGGCTGTGGCTGGAGCATGTGGCCAACTTGCTGTAACCATTGTATTGCGGTTGCAATCGCCGCCGGCGGCCGGTCGAGTGCCAGCGCCGCACCATCTAGCGTCGCGTGCTCCGCCGCGTCGAAGTAGTGCTTGAGGCTCACCAGCGGCACCCCGTCAATGTGCCACACGCCGCGCGGATGATTGGCGGTGATAATGACCTCCCGCTCGAGAATGCGGCCCCGATCCAATACCGGGCGACGCTCGATGCGCGCAGCCTCGGCAACCTGCCCCGGCGGCGCGCCTGCCGGCAGCAGCGCGGCATAAGCCGCCGCGGTGTCGCGCCAAAACGCACCGTGGGCGCAGTTCTCACGATAGAAATCTTCGGCCACGCGCACCCCGCGCAACCACGCTTGTTCATGACGTTCGGTGATGAAACGCTGTGCGAGCACCGCATCCCCGCCGTCCATGACCGATTGAACCGCCGCCGCCACCAAGCGCGCGCCCCGCAGCGCCTCGTATATGCCCTGCCCCGACAGCGGATCGAGCGCCAGCGCGGAATCGCCCACCTGCCAGCATGTCGGATCCCGCCCCAAGGCGCCGAGCCGCGCATGCGCGGGCCTTGCCGTCGGTTCGCCTAAGATCGACGCGCCTTCGAGCGCACGCGCCAGTGCCGGAATTTGCGCAGCCGCCGCGGTCATCCACGCAGCGGGAAGGCCCGCACGTGGCCGCCCTATCACCTGCACCCACAATGTCTGCCCGTGTTCGGCCCACCAGCACCAGCCAAAATCCGCAACGCCGATGCCCGTCGCAGACGTTGCATTCGAGTGGGTTGCGCTCGCTAATGTTCCGCTGCGCGCCCGCGACCCTCGTCGTAACCGTTGCCCCATTGCCAGCAGCAGCGGTCCGCGCAGCTGCGGACCCCGCCGGCCGCGAGCGTCGATGATCAGCGGCGCCGCCAGCATCGCGCCGCTGCGCAGCCGTACGTTCCAGCAGCCGCCGACGCGCTGCGCATTCGTGACCACGTCCGAACGCTGCTCAACGCCGGCGGCTGTCGCCGCCGCGGACACTGCCGCAGCGAGCCGCGAACGTTCCACCAGCCATTCGATTCCTGCTACCACGCGTCCGTTCGCCCACACCCCATGGCGTGCAATCGGCCCGGCGATGACATCGGCCGTTGCGTCCAATCCCTCAGCGGCGAGTAATGCACGGCTGCGTGCAGACAAACCCTCCCACCCCGGTCGCGATGTCATCCCGACCTGCGCCACGCGCACGCCCGCCAGCGCCAGCCGACGCGCGACGACTCCACCGGCCGGCCCCGTACCGCAGACCACGACATCATGCGTCATGCGGTCTCATCCTCGGCCAGGCCAAGCTCGACGCGCAGATGTTCACGCAATAAGTACTTCTGCACCTTGCCGCTGATGGTGAGCGGAAAGCTGTCGACGAAGCGCACATAGCGCGGCACCTTGTAGTGCGCGATCTGCCCGCGGCAGAACTCGCGGATCTCCTCCTCGGTAACGCTCACGCCGCCGCGCAGCCGGATACAGGCACAAACCGCCTCGCCGAACTTTGCATCCGGGACACCGACCACGGCGACATCGAACACCGCCGGGTGGCGATACAGAAACTCCTCGATTTCCCTGGGGTAGACGTTCTCGCCGCCGCGGATGATCATGTCCTTTACCCGGCCGACAATGTTGCAATAGCCCTGGTCATCGATCACCGCCAGGTCGCCGCTATGCATCCAGCCGCCGGCGTCGATGCAATCCCGCGTGCGTTCCGGATCATCCCAATAGCCGCGCATCACGCTATAGCCGCGAGTCAGCAGTTCACCGGATGTGCCGCGCGGCGTGACCTGCCCCTCTGCGTCGATGATTTTCACTTGGACATGCGGATGCACCCGGCCGACCGTGCCGACGCGCAGTTCCAGGGGATCATCGGTCTGGCTCTGGAAGCTGACCGGGCTGGTTTCCGTCATGCCGTAGCAGATCGTGACCTCCGGCATGTGCATGTCGGTGACCACCCGGCGCATGACGGCGGTCGGACAAGGCGATCCAGCCATGATGCCGGTGCGCAGCGACGCCAGGTCGAACTCACCGAATCGCGGATGCTCCAACTCCGCGATGAACATCGTCGGCACGCCAAGCAGTACCGTGCAACGTTCCTGCGCCACGGTCTCGAGCACTGCCAGCGGCTCGAAGCCCTCGCTGGGAAACACGCTGGCAGCGCGGTGGGTCATGGCGGCAAGCACGCCGAGCACCATGCCAAAGCAATGGTACAGGGGGACCGGAATACAGACTCTGTCGTCCGCGGTGAGCTGCATGCCCGCACCGACGAAGTAACCATTGTTCACGATATTGAAGTGCGTCAGCGTCGCGCCCTTCGGTGTGCCGGTGGTGCCGCTGGTGAATTGAATGTTGAAAATCTGGTCCGCGTCGAGCCGCTGCCCGAGCGACGCCGGCAGCGACTTGTCCACATCCTGCCCGGCAACGATGAGATCGTCGAATGACAACGTACCGCGCAGCGGCCGCGCGCCCAATTGGACCAGCAGCCGCAGCTGCGGCAAGGTCGTGCACTCGAGCTGTCCGGGTGCGGCGGTGGCCAGTTCGGGGATCAGGGATTGCAACATTGCCGCGTAGTCGCTGCTCTTGAAGCACGGCGCGAACACCAGCGCGCGGCAGCCAACGAGGCGCAGCGCAAACTGCAGTTCAGTCGTGCGGTAAGCGGGGTTGATGTTCACCAGAACCAGTCCGGCGCGCGCCGCACCGAACATGGTCAAGATCCACTCAGTGCAATTCGGCGCCCAGATGCCGATGCGATCGCCCGGCTCGAGTCCGCATGCAATCATGCCGCGCGCGACCTGCTCAACCTCTCGATCGAGTTCGGCGAACGTGTAGCGTTTCGACTGAAACGGCACCACCAACGCGGCGCGATCCGGAGCCTCGTCGGCCGCCGCCTTCAGAACGCCGTCGACAGTGCGGTACAACAAGGGCCGATCGCTGGTCCCCGACACGAAACTTAACGGTGGCCCGCTCGTCGGATGCATGAGACCTTGTGCAGTTCGTCCGCTAAAAATGATAGTGCGCGTCGACGCCGTACATGCGCGGCGTGCCGACGTGGCGGTAATCGAAGCCGAAGCCCTGCACGTCCACCGCGTTCGTCAAGTAGAACTTGTTCGCCATGTTACGCCCCCAGACCCCGACGTCCCACTTGTCGTCCGCCGACACCAGACTCAAGCGCCCGTTCAACAGCGAGTAGCCGCCCTGGGAGATCGCATCCTCATTGGGCAGCGCCAGATACTGCTTCGAATTGTAGTTGTTGTCGAGATGCAGATTGATCTTAACCGCATCCGTCTGCCACGCTTCCCAGTCCGCCGCCAGCGTGCCGGAAACATGCGGCGCATACGGCAGCTGTTGCCCATCGATGGAACCCGTCGAGAGCACTCCGTCTTGCACCTCGGAATGCAGGAAGCCGACGCTCGCACGCAAAGTCAAAACGCGTATCGGTCGGGTGACGATCTCGAGTTCGCCGCCATCGATTTTCGACTTGCCGAGGTTGATCAGCGGCTGTTGTCCGGTCGGATAAACGTTGATGATCTGCTGCTCCTTGTACTGGTAGTGGAACACGGCGCCATCCACTTGCAGCCTATGATCCAGCCACGAGGTCTTGAAGCCCACCTCGTACGAGTCGAGCGTTTCCGGTTTCACCGTGGTCAAATCGTCCGGGGTGAACAGGAACTGCGCATTGAACGCGGCCGAACGGTAGCCCTTGCTGTAATTGAAATACAGAAGCGCATCCGACGTCAGCGCGAAATCAATGCCCGCGCGGCCCGTGACCGCTGTGTTGTGCAGATACTGGCTACGTGTCTGGTTGACGGCGGCATCGTAGCCAGGAGCTCCCGGCAGCAGCAGCGTCGGCCCGAATGTGCCGTTCGGTTGTTGGCTGAAGAACCCCAGATTGGCAATGGGCACCTGATCGCTGCCGCGCAGCTGGTTGAGGGCATTTTTCTGAGCACCGTTGTCGTGGTTGTAGCGCAGGCCGCCGCGCAGCGTGATCCAATCCGCGATCTTGTAGCTGTCGTCCGTATAGGCCGCCCAGCTGTTGCGGATCTGATCGAACGAGTTGTAGTAGTCGCAGCCCAGATTGATGTTCACACCGGCGTTGTAGCCCGCGCCGGGAGCGAAAGAACTCGCTGCGCAATCGCGGTAATCGTTGAAGGTGTTGAACGCCGGGTCGGTAAAGATCTGGTTTTCAGTCGAATTAAAGATGATTTCGTGCTGATAGTAGGCGCCGACGATGTAGCGAAACGACGCATCGCCGGTAGAGGTGAGGCGCAGATCCTGAGTGACCTGGCGCGTCTTGCCGGTATAAGGGATTTTCCAAATGCCGTACGGCGCTCCGTCGGTCCCTTCGGGATTGAACAGCGCGCCCTCGTCCCAGGATGTGATCGAGGTCATCTTGTTGGTGGGCGACACCGCCCATTCACCCGTGAGCTCAACCGCCTCGTTGTCTTGACGACGGCGCGGCGTGTAGTTCTGCGCCACCTGGTAATTGGTCAGCGGCACGCCGCCGGCGGTGCCGTCCTGGGTGCGAAAATAACCGGTGAAGCCAACGCCGCCCGGATTGCCGGGCGACGGCGCTGCGGACCGTCCGTCGACAATCGCGTAGTTTTGCGGATCCTGCATGCTCTTCGACGCGCGCAGCGTGAATTCAAGGTCATCGGTTGCCTTGAAGAGCAGCGACAGGCGCACTCCGTACTGATCCACGCCCTCGAGATCGGGAGCACCCGGCAAGACGTTCTGAATGAAGCCGTCGACCTTGGTGTAGGTGAACGCGAAGCGCACCGCCAGTCGGTCCGCAATCAACGCCGTCTGAAAGGCGCCCTCGACTTCACGGCGGTTGTAGTTGCCGACTCCGATTTTGATGTCGCCTTCGGTATCGAAGCCAGGCTTGCGTGTAATGAAATTGATCGCACCGCCGGTGGTGTTCTTGCCATACAGGGTTCCCTGCGGTCCGCGCAGTACTTCGACGCGCTCCAGATCGTAGAGCTCCACGCCGAACAGAGTGAAGTTGCCCTTGTAAACCTCATCGATGTAGCTCGCCACCGGACTCGACTGGTTGAGGCTGTAGTCGAACATGGAGACACCGCGCAACGAAAACAGCGGCGAGCCCTCGCCGACAATGCCGTTCACTTGCAGATTCGGCACCTGTGTGACGAGGTCCGAGGGGGTGTCGATCTTCAATTGGCCCAGTTGTGCCCGGGTGAGTACGGTGACGGAAACCGGCACGCTTTGCAGCGACTCTGCACGTTTCTCCGCCGTGACGACGATTTCCTGGATGGCATCGGCGTCGGCCGGTGGACTCTGCGCCCGCGCGGCCGTCGCGGCGAGCATGGCAATGCCTACGGCGGGCAGCAGCAACCGGAGACCCTTCAAAGTGCGTGCTTGTTTGTTATGCAAAATGATGCCCTACCCTGATATATCAAACCGATGAAGTAGTCCTGATTTCCGACGTCGCCCGCATCATGCCGTAATGTTGATGCACACGGATTTGCTTTCGAGATACGAGTAAACCGCCTCTCCGCCCAATTCGCGGCCCCAGCCCGATTGCTTGTAGCCGCCGAACGGCATGGTTGCATCCAGCACGTTATGGCAGTTCACCCAAACGGTGCCGGCCCGCAGTTTCGGTGCCAGCCTCAAAACCTTGCCTATGTCGCGTCCCCAGATGCTGGCCGCCAAGCCATAGATGGTGTCGTTTGCGATTCGGGCAATGTCGGCCACGTCGTCGAAGGGCTGCGCGACCACCACCGGCCCGAAGATTTCCTCGCGCACCACGGACATTTCGTTGTTCACGTTCACGAATACCGTCGGCTCGACATAGTAACCAGGACTCGGCAGCGCGTGGCCGCCCGCGGCTGCGCTTGCTCCCGCCGCAGCGCCGTCCTTGAGGTAGCGCGTAACGCGCTCACGCTGGATCGAGGAAACCAGCGGACCGATCTGCGCAGTCGGGTCGAGCCCTGGGCCTAACTTCATGTTCTTTGCCTGATCCGCAATACCGCCCACGACCCGGTCGAAGTGCTGCGCCGCGACGTACAGCCGGGAACCCGCACTGCACACCTGGCCCTGATTGAAAAAGATGGCGCTGGCCGCACCAGGAATCGCAATGTCCAAGTCCGCGTCGGGCAGGATGATGGTCGGCGACTTGCCGCCCAGTTCCACCGTTACTTTCTTCATATTGCCGGCCGCCGCCTGCACGATCAGCCGGCCCACCTCGGTGGAGCCCGTGAAGGTGATCTTGTCGACGCCGGCGTGTGCCGACAGCGCCGCTCCCGCAGTAGGTCCCATGCCGGTCACGACATTGAGCACCCCCTTGGGCAAACCCGCTTGCAGCGCCAGATCGCCCAATCGCAACGCCGTGAGCGGCGTCTCCTCGGCGGGCTTCAACACCACGGTGCAGCCTGCGGCGAGCGCCGGTGCGCATTTCCAGGTGGCCAGCAAGAACGGGAAATTCCAGGCGATGACCGCGCCGACCACGCCCATGGGTTCGCGCGTCGAGAAGGCGGCGTACTGCTGGCCGGGCACCAAAGTGCCGGACAGCGGCAGCGTCTTGCCCTCGAGCTTGGTCGGCCAGCCGGCCATGTAGCGCCACACTTCGAGCGCCGCTTTGACGTCGACATGGCGCGCCATCAGCACCGACTTGCCATTGTCGATAGCCTCGAGCTCTGCGAGTTCGTCGGCATGCGCTTCGATCAGATCGGCCAAGCGGTGTAGCACGCGCTCCCGGTCGACGGGTTTCATTTGTGCCCAATCACCCTCTTCGAAGGCGCGGCGCGCAGCCGCGACTGCCAAGTCCACATCGGCCGCATCGCCCAGCGCGCAGTGCGCGATGACCTGGTCGCTGGACGGGTCGCGCACTTCGAAGGTCTTGCCGCTGACTGCCGCCACCCACGCCCCATCGATCAGCAGCTTGCGCGGCTTGGCCAGAAAGGCCTTATTGGCGGGCATGATCGAGGCAAGGTCATTGGTGAGCACGCTCCGCGGAGTCTGGGCTGCAACGGCGGTATTCATTCGATACTCCTGGACTTAAGGGAACGATGCGGACTGGCTGGGCGGCCAGGCCCAATCCTCAGTATCGCCGCCGGAGCGCTACTTAAGGTATAAGTCGTAAGGAGCAGAGGGACTAATACTTTAGTATCAACCCTGCGCCGCATTGCTGGAACACTACGATGAATACATTGAGCGCCGCGGACGCACCGCCCCGCGTACTGATAGCCGACGATCACCCGCTCTACTGCGATGCGCTGCAAGCCGTCGTGCCGCAGGCTTGCCCGGGGGCCGACATCGGCGTGGCGACATCACAGGAAGAAGTGCTCGCCGCGGTCGCAGGCGAACGATCGTTCAGCCTGGTCTTGCTCGACCTCAACCTCCCTGGCGCCGTCGGACTCTCCTGCTTGCATGCGCTGCGGCGCGTGGCGCCGTCGACGCCCATTGTGGTGGTCTCCGCCGTCGGCGACCCAAAGATCATGCAGGACGCCATCATGGCCGGTGCCAGCGCATTCATTCCCAAGTCAGCGCCCAGCCAAGTCCTCATCAATGCGCTCAAGGTCATTCTCGCCGGCGGTACTTACATGCCGACCGGAATCCTGTCGGCCTTGCGCAATGCCGACGCAGCCGCCGGCCGCGACGAACTCACCCTGCGTCAGCGTCGGGTGCTCGAATTGTTGTCCACCGGACTGTCGAACAAGCGCATTGCGCGGGAATTGGCCATCAGCGAGATTACGGTGAAGGCACACGTGTCGGCGATATTCCGCAAACTCGGCGTGACCAACCGCATGCAGGCTGGCCTTGAGGCCAGGCGCCTGCTCGACTCCAATTACTGACGGCTAATTCTCTCCAGCAAGGCGCGCAGCTCCGCCAGGTTGAGCGGCTTCGCCAGCAACGCAAGTCCCTTGTCGCGCACTGCGGCGTGCAGCCGGGGATCAGGATCACTGGTCATGATGGCTGCGGGGGGCGCCCGGTCAAATTCACGGCGCACCTCCTCGACCGCTGCATCACCCTTGATCGACCCGCTCAGATGATAATCACTGATGATGAAATCCGGCGTCAGGTCGGCACCGATGAACTGTACCACCGCCTCCGTGGCCGTCGCCGCAGCGATCGGCCGATGACCCCATTTGACCAAGGTTGCCGCGAGACCAAGGCGCACCCCTGGATCATCGTCGATGACTGCGATGGCGAGGCTCGAGGCTACACCGCCGGCAGCCGCCACTCGAGATTTTGTCCGGCCGCGCGGCCGGCCATAGGGCACCATCACGGCAAACAACGAGCCGCGTCCCGGAATGGACCTCACCTCGCGCCTCAAGGACAGCAGGGTCGAGATGCGCTCCACGATCGACAACCCCAGGCCAATCCCCACGGTGCGTGCGCGCCCGCCGGCCGGGACCTGGTAATAAGCCGTAAAAATGGCCTCCAAATGCTCGCGCTCGATGCCTAGGCCGGTGTCATGAACCGAAATGAGCAGTCCCTCGCGCCGACGCCGGCAACCCACCAACACGCGTCCCCGCAATGTGTAGCGGATCGCGTTGCTGATCAAATTGCGCAGCACCGTTTCCAGAAGGTGCATATCGGTTCGAACCCACGCGCCCGAGGATACGTAATCCAATTGCAGCCCGGCGGAACGCGCCACGCTGCTGAACTCCGGAACGATGCGGTCGAGCACCGCGCTCACCGGGAAGTCGGCATATTGCGGTTCGATCCCGCCGGAATCGAGACGCGCAACATCGAGCAGCGTGTCGAGCAGGTTGCTGAGCGAGGCCAGCGCGACGCGCGCCTTGTGCAGGTAATCGAGATCCAGTCCCTTAAGCGCAGGCTCGCTGATCGACTCCAGAAACAACAGCGCGGAGCTCAAGGGCTGCCGTAAATCATGACTGGCCGCGGCCAGAAAGCGGGTTTTAGTCTCATTCGCGCGATCGGCAACCTCCTTGGCCTGCTTCAGCGCAAGCTCGATTTCGCGCCGCGACTCCAATTCGCGTTTCAACCGCAGATTGAGTTGCTCGTACTGTTCGGTGCGCTGACGGATTGCCTCCTCCAGGCTGGCCGCCGCCTGAAACCACGAGAACGCGCTGCCCTGGTCATCGACGGTCTTTTCCACTCTCACCATCAGCGCCCGCACCGACTTCTTCAGTGCTCGGTTCTCGGCGCGTAGCCGAGCGATCGACGTCGCCGCACGTTTGTCTTGCGCCGCGAGCGCCTTCACGGCGTTGCGCGGCGCCGCTGCTGCTTTGGCACGCCGGGTTCGCGCCTTCATGACAACGGTGCGATACCCAAACAGGTGAAGGAGTTGTTGGCGTGGATGGTGTTGAATTGTTCGCCAAGCGAGGAGAAGCCCGTCACCGCATGCTGCTGCAGCAGCGCTTCGATGCCCTTCGCCAACCCCTGGCGTTCCATATAGGCAGTGCGCGCCGCGCAGTCGACACCGATGACGAGCTCGGGCGCGCCGATCTGCCGGCGCATCGTCGCAAACAGCGTTTCCAGGCTGGCAATCATGTCTCCCGGCTTGGCGAGCGCGACCACCAGGCCAGGTTCGAGAGCACACGCGAATTCCAGTGCGCCATCGGGGTAGATCCGCTGCATGCCGCGCGCATAGTAGTGACCGCCGATGCGGATCATCAATGGGAACGGCGCGAAGTCCCGGCTCTCGCGCGGCGGCCGGCGAAATCCGCAGGCAGCCGCGTACACCGCCAGCGCCGCGCGCCCATCGATTTCCCGCACCAGCCGGCGCGCCGGATCAGCGTCGGTGATGACGAACTTCTTGTCGCTGGGCATGTAGTGATTATGGCAGTACGCAATGACCGGCGTGGCCGATGCCACCAGGCAGAGAATGGCGGCGCCGCGCTTGGCGCTGCCGTGATACAGCAATCGTGTGCTCCCGGGTGGGTGGCCGAGCGGATTGAAATACAAATCGCCGGCCGAGCCGCCGATCAACGGCACACCGTTCAGTTCCATGCCGAGTACCGCCGCAAGGCGCTCTTCGCAACGCGACTCCGCGTCCACCAGCAGCAGTGCGAAGCGATGCCCGAACGCGCCGCCCGGCCCGCTGCCGAGTTCGAGCTGCAACTGGCGCACGCGCGCGCGCAGTTCCGGCAGCCCCATGCCGGCCACGTCCTCCAACAGCGTGTCGGCCGCGGCGAAGCGGCCCGCCGGCAGATGAAAGCCTGTGACTCCGCGCGGCTCAAATCCTTGCTCGCTGATGATGCGCCCGGTGGCTGCGCCGATGACTCGATGGACGCCGCGCGCCGCAAGCTCGGCCCCCATGGCGGCGAGATCATGGTCGGTGGTCGCAAAGACTACCGTCAGGGCGCTGTCGCCGCGATCAGCGGCGATCGCCGTTGCCGCGGCAACTGTGTCGCCCGTCGCCCGGAAGCAGGTGATTTTCTGCTGCGGCATGCTCATCGGTCCGAATTCTCGCCCCCCGCGCGGCGCAGCTCAGGGAAATCCTCTTCCCAGAATTCATTGATGCGGCGCACGCCCTGCACCACCGGCTGATTTTCCGACAGACGTAATTCGACCCGGCGGATCTTTCCGGAGATGGTCTTCGGCAAGTCCGCAAACTCGATGCGCCGAATGCGCTTGAAGGGTGAAACCCTTCCCCGCACGTATTCCAATATGGCGCGCGCAGTCGCCGCATCGGCCGCCGCGCCCGCGGCCAGCACCACATAGGCCTTGGGTACCGACAGCCGCAGCGGGTCTGGACTCGGGACGACGGCGGCTTCGGCGACCGCCGGATGTTCGATCAGCACGCTCTCGAGTTCAAATGGACTGATCCGGTAGTCGGAGGACTTGAACACGTCATCGAGCCTGCCGACATAGGTCAGATAGCCGTCGGCATCGCGGCTCGCCACATCCCCGGTATGGTAGTAGCCGTCGCGCATGGCATCGGCGGTCTTCTCCGCGTCATCAAGATAAGCCTGCATCAGCCCGACGGGGCGCTGGCGCAGATCGAGGCAGATCTCGCCCTCGTCGCCGACACTGCCATCGGCCGCAATCAGTGCAACGGTGTAGCCGGGCAACGGTCGCCCCATGGAGCCCGCCTTCAATCGCTCGCCCGGCGGATTGCCGATTTGAGCCGTCGTCTCGGTCTGGCCGAAGCCATCGCGGATGGTCAGGCCCCATGCCTCCCTGACGCGGTCGATGACCTCCGGATTCAGCGGCTCGCCCGCACCCACGACTTCGCGCAGAACCACCGGCCAGCGCCGCAGGTCCTCTTGAATGAGCATGCGCCACACCGTCGGCGGAGCGCAGAACGTCGTGACGCGACAGCGCACCAATTGATCGAGCAGCGCGGCGGCCTGAAAGCGCTCGAAGTGATAGGCAAGCACCGTCGCCTCGGAATTCCAAGGCGCAAAGAAGCAGGACCAAGCGTGTTTCGCCCAACCGGGCGAACTCAAGTTCAGATGCACGTCGCCCGGACGCAGTCCGATCCAATACGCCGTAGACAGATGGCCAACGGGGTAAGACGTATGAGAATGCGCGACCAGTTTGGGTTTCGCCGTGGTTCCCGAGGTGAAGTACAGCAGCATCAGGGCATCGGCCGGTGTCGGCGCAGGCGCGCGGAACGTGCTCGGCGCTTGATTGCTGTTCTCGAATTCAATCCATCCGGGCGCCGCCCCGCCGACTACGATGCGGATGGGCGCGCCCGACAATCCGTCGAAATTCTTCGCCAGCGCCCGGTCCGTGACTACGGCAAGCACCCGGCCGCGCGCCAGCCGATCCTGCAGATCCGCGCGCTGCAGCAGGGTCGTTGCCGGAATCATCACTGCCCCCAGCTTGATGGTCGCCAGCATGGTTTCCCAGAGCGCGACCACATTCCCCAGCATGATGAGCACGCGATCGCCCGGCCCCACCCCCTGCGAGGCCAGAAAGTTGGCGACTTGATTCGAACGCCGCGCAAGCTCGGCGAAGCTCGTGACCCGATCAGCTCCGGCATCGTCGACCACGCGCAACGCCGGCCGGTCATTGCCGGCGGCAATCCGATCAAAATAGTCCAGCGCCCAATTGAAGTGCTCGATCGCAGGCCAACGAAACGCCTGTGAGGCTTGGGTCTGGGGAATGCCGTCGAGCAGAAGCCGGTCGCGCAATTCGATGAATGTATTGCCGCCGTCCACGGAAACACCTCGCTTATGGCTGGAACCGTTGCCGGACATCATGCCAGCGCCGCAACCCACGCGAACCCCCTCTTCGAACCAATTGACAAAGCGGCGCGGAGCGCTTTTGCGGTTCGCGCCCGCAAGATCTATGCGGCGTCGGCCGCTTGGCGCCGCCGCTGCCGAGCCTCAGCCTCGCGTCGTTCTTCTTCAATCTGATTCAGCACGGCGTCGACATCCGGCGCGGTGCTGTCGGGAACAAAGCGGCCTGTCAGCAAATGTTCCGGAGTCAGCTCGCCCGCTTCATATAACTTCCAGATTTCCCGGGCATACTGCGTCTCGAGCAAGTCAGGTGCGGCTCGGCCGAAGCTCGCGCGCATATTGTTCACGTCGCGCTCCAGCATCGCAAAGGCATTGTTGTTGCCGGCGGCATTCACTGCCTGCGGCAGATCGATGATAACGGGGCCGGTTGCGTCCAGCAGCACGTTGAACTCCGAGAGGTCGCCGTGAATCAAGCCGGCGCACAACATGCGGGTGATCTGCCTCATCATGAAAGTGTGCCAGTCGAGCGCCTGCTGTTCAGTGATGTGAACTTCATTGAGCCGCGGCGCGGGATTGCCTTGTGCATCCCGCACCAACTCCATCAGCAAGACGCCCTCGTGCACCAAGTGCGGCGTGGGGACGCGTACGCCGACGCCGACCAGACGGTACAGCGCGTCGACCTCGGCGTTCTTCCATTCTGCTTCCTGCACTTCGCGCCCATGCCGACCGCGCTTGCCTTTGGCGCGCGCATCGCGGCTGCTGCGCGTCTTGCGGCCTTCCTGGTATTGGGCCAGCTTGTGAAAGCCTCGGCGCTCCGCTTCCTTGTAGACCTTGGCACAGCGCAGCTCAGCGTCGCTGGCCACGATGTAAACCGATGCTTCCTTGCCGCTCTTGAGGCTGCGCACTACCGAGTCGATCATGCCGTCATCGATCAACGGCTGCAGGCCTTTGGGGACTTTCATCGTGGCCAGATTAACATCGCGGCCGCGGGGGCGGTTTGGTTGTTTACATTTATACGGATAATCGGCCGCCGCGACTGCGGCGCTCCGACTTGGAGCTTAGACTTGGCGCTTAGACTTGGCGCTTAGACTTGGCGTGCCGCCTATGCCGCCTATGCCGCCTGTGCCGGCGATGGCGGCCGCGGCGTCGGTACATCCGGCGGCACCATAGCCGCAAGCTCCTCATGAATGCCGATTTCTTCAACTAGAAATCGAATTCGCTCACGCACCGGCAGGGGGCTCTGCACGGCGACGCCCGATTCATCGATTTCGATGCGCTGACCGAATGCCGTGCCGATCACGGAAGTGCCGCGATTCATGCGCACGTGCAGCTCGTAGTTGAACGGGCTCCATCCTCGCGAGTGCTCGTGGCGTTGCCGAAAAGTCGCGGCCTCAGAGTCGAATTGATCGATGCGACAGTCGATGCCCTCCGGCTTGTGCAACGGCCGCCAGCGGATATGCCATCGCCCATCGTGCATGCGGCAAGTAGCATTCCAGGCGGCGGATACGGCGTCAGGTGCGGCGCCGGGCGGGCGTTCGTGGGGCGGCAGCAGCTCGCCAAGGAGCAGCGGTTCATCGTGCAGGATCGACGCGTCGACCAGGTAACGCCGCCCATCGAATAACACCGTCGTGCTACCGTGGTTTGGCGGTAAATTCGCTGCGACCAGCATGGTGGCAACCGCGCGCCGAGCATCGAAACCCAGCGCCGTGAGCAGCGCGCACAGGGCGCCGTTGCCCGACCAGCAGGTGCCGCCGGCACCATAACGAATCCAGCCGTCGAAGAAATCCCCGGCATCATCACCCGGCAGCACTCCCGGGTCCTGGCGACGCACGTGAATGAGCTTGCTAATATTGTCGAAGGGTACGCGATGACACCACGCAGCGTAAACCGCCTGCAGCCCCGCCAATGTCGGCTCGGGGCGGCGGGTTAATTGCAGCTTCGCAAGCACGCGATCGACCAGGTTTTCCGGCAGGTCCATTACCTGGCTTCGAACTCCACGTATTGTCACGATGTCACTTCTTCTTCATCACCGAGTTCGAGGCTCGCACCATCGAACGCCAGGCGTTCGGCGTTCGCCAATGTCATGTCGGATAATGTCCGCAGCACTATGACTTCAGGCACGCGGGCATCCTCAACGGATGCGGTGGCGCCATTCGAGCGTCGCACATTGTGTGGAAATTCCGTACAACTTGCTTGAACCATGCCATATTATCCATCGGAATGCCTCGGCAAAACACTTCAATCGGCCCGAGATCTCGCGCATGACCACAGGTGAAGCGCGCGAACTTAAACGCGGGATCGGCACCCGGCAGCTGAGCATGATCGCGATCGGCGGCGCCATCGGCACCGGTCTGTTCTTCGCCAGCGGTACGGCCATAGCCCAAGCCGGACCGGGCGGCGCGTTATTTGCCTATGCGATCATGGGTGTGGCGGTGTACTGCATGATGCAGTCGCTGGGCGAAATGGCGACCCAATTGCCCATTCCCGGTTCCTTCGAAGCCTATGCGGAACGATTCGTCGATCCCTCTTTGGGATTTGCGGTGGGCTGGAATTATTGGTTCAGCTGGGCAATCACCTTGGCGGCGGAACTGGTGGCAGGCGCGCTCATCGTCCAATTCTGGTTTCCACATTCGAACTCCACGCTATGGGCGATGGGATTCTTTGTCGTGCTGTTGACGCTGAATTTACTGTCGGTCAGAGCGTATGCCGAGGCCGAGTACTGGTTTGCAGGGATCAAAGTCGTCACCGTAATCATCTTCCTGGCGGTCGGCGCGCTAATGATCACCGGCATGCTCGGCGCTCACAACGCCGGCTTTCATAACTGGACCATGGGCGACCCCAAAACCGGTACCCACGCTCCATTCGTCGGCGGTTTGACGGGGGCATTGGCGGTGTTCCTGGTCGCCGGCTTTTCCTTTCAGGGCACCGAAGGAGTCGGCCTCGCCGCCGCGGAGACCGCCGACCCCGGCAAAAGCGTGCCCAGGGCGATTAGGAGCGTGTTCTGGCGTATCTTGCTGTTCTACATCGGCGCTATCTTCGTTGTCGGTACCTTGATCAGTTACACCGACCCCAACCTGCTCAATGCCGACGAGAGCCATATCGCCTTCTCGCCTTTCACCATGATCTTTGGGCAGCTGCCGCGGTTTGGGTATTACGCCTCTAATCTCATGAACGCGGTCATTCTTTCTTCGGTGCTGTCCTGCGGAAACTCATCGATGTATGTGGCCTCGCGAATGCTGCATGCCATGGCCCATAGCCGCAAGGCGCCGCGGCTGTTCGGCAAACTCAACGGGCGCGGGGTACCTGTGGCCGCGCTCCTAGCCACCGGCATGGTCAGCGCACTGGCCTTCTTCTCCACGATGGTAGGCGAACATAAGATCTACCAAGTCTTCTATAACGCCTCGAGCCTGAGCGGGTTTCTGATCTGGCTCGGCATCGCGATCTGCCACTTGCGCTTCCGCAAGGCGTGGGTGGCGCAGGGGCGAAGTCCGGACGACCTGAAATTCAAATCGAAGTTTTATCCGTACGGTCCGTGGCTCGCGTTGATCTTGTTCTTAGCGGTGCTGTTCGGCGCCAACATCGGCGTATTCCAGGCACCGGTATTTTCGTGGTTCGACTTCATCACCGGTTATCTAATGATCCCGGTGTTCGTCATCCTCTATCTGGGCCACAAGTACTGGAACAAGACGCGCCTGGTGCCGCTGAAGGAATGCAATTTCGAGCTGGACTGAGTGCACGTGAAGCAGAACCTCGAAATCCGTAATTTCCTGATCGAGCGCGGCATCGAGCACGTCAAGATCGGCGTCTTCGATACCGATGGAATTCTGCGCGGCAAGTATCTGAGCCGCGATAAGTTCCTGGCGGCCGTAGACAAGAATTTGGGGTTCTGCGACGTGATTCTCGGCTGGGATTCGAATGACCAGCTGTATGACAACACCACGTTCACCGGCTGGCACACGGCCTATCCCGACGCTACGGTACGAGTCCTTGCCGATACCCAGCGTGACATTCCCTTCGAACCCAAGACCGTATTCTTTCTGGGCGAGTTTGTCGGGACCGCCGAAGCAGTCTGTCCGCGCGGCACACTGCGGCGCGTGCTGGAGCGGGCGGCGGGCATGGGGTTTCTCGTCAATGCCGCCGCCGAATATGAATTCTTCATGTTCGAGGAGACGCCGCAATCCATCCGCGAGAAAGGCTACCGGTCGCTCAAGACCATGACGCCGGGCGCCTTCGGCTATTCGGTGCTGCGCAGTTCCGTGCACTCGGATTTGTACCACGAGCTTTTGGATCTCGGACAAACCATGCGCTTCCCCATCGAGGGTCTGCACACCGAGACGGGGCCGGGTGTGCTCGAAGCAGCGCTCACCTACTGCGATGCGCTGGAGGCCGCCGACCGCGCAGCGCTTTTCAAGACTTTTACCAAGGTACTCGCGCAACGTCACGGCCTGATGGCGACCTTCATGGCCAAGTGGTCCAACAGTGTTCCCGGTCAGAGCGGTCATCTGCACATCTCGCTGCGCACTCCCGGCGGTGACAGCGTGTTTCACGATCCCTCGAAGCCAAACGAGATGTCGGACGCCATGCGCTGGTTCGTCGGCGGCCAGCAGGCGCTGATGCCGGAGCTACTCGCCATGGTGGCCTGCACTGTGAATAGCTACTCACGACTGGTGCCGGGCTACTGGGCGCCGACGTCGGCGACCTGGGGAATCGAGAACCGCACGACCGCGCTGCGCGTGATTCGCGGCGGCCCTGCGAGTCAGCGTGTCGAATACCGTATCGCTGCCGCGGACATCAATCCCTATATCGCCCTGTCGGCGGCGATCGGCGCGGGTCTGTGGGGCATCGAACATCGCATCGAGCCGGACGCACCCATTGTGGGAAACGCCTACGACCGTGAACATCCGCCCCAGCGGCGGCTGCCCGCGACGCTGTACGAGGCTGCCGAACGCCTCGCCGCATCCAAACCCGCACGCAGTTTGTTTGGCGATGCCTTTGTCGAGCACTATGCCGCAACCCGTCAATGGGAAGAGCGGGAATTCCGCAAGGCCATCACCGACTGGGAACTTGCGCGCTATTTCGAAATCATTTGAGCGAGCATGACCGAGACACTGAAGACCATTAGTCCCGTCGACGGCCGTATCTACGTCGAGCGGCCGCTGCAAACCGCTGCCGCCATTGATCGCGCGCTTGATCTGTCCCAAGCCGCCCAGCCGGCATGGGCGGCACTGCCTCTGGCAATGCGCTGCGGCATTCTGGGGAAGGCCGTCGATGCCTTCGTCGCCAAGGCTACCGACATCGCCGCCGAAATTACCTGGCAGATGGGTCGTCCCATTGGACACGCACCCGGCGAGGTGCGCGGCTTCGAAGAACGCGCGCGCTATATGCTCAATGTGGCGCCGGAGGCCCTCGCCCCCGTGCTGCCGGACGACAAGCCAGGCTTCCGGCGCCAAATCAAGCGCGTACCGCTTGGGCTAGTGGCCGTCGTTGCGCCCTGGAATTATCCCTATCTGACCGCCGTCAATGCCGTGCTGCCCGCGCTCATCGCCGGCAACGCGGTAATTCTCAAGCATTCGCATCAAACGCCGCTGTGCGCCGAACGTTTTCTCGAGGCATTCGCGAGCGCGGGTGTGCCGCGCGGCGTGTTCCAGTATCTGCATCTGTCGCACGCCGACACTGCGCGCCTGATGAGCGACCGGCGCATCGCTAGCGTCTGCTTCACCGGCTCCGTTGCCGGCGGACACGCCGTCGTCGCGGCCACCGCTGCAGGCTTTGCCACCTCCGGCCTCGAACTCGGCGGCAAGGATCCTGCCTACGTGCGCACCGATGCCAACCTCGCGCACGCCATCGACACGCTCACCGATGGTGCCTTCTTCAATGCCGGGCAGTCCTGCTGCGGCATTAAACGGATCTACGTCGCCGCGCCGCGTTACGAGGAGTTCGTCGCCGGCGTCGTCGAACTCACGAACAAGTATCGTCTGGGAAACCCGCTCGATTCTGAAATCACCTTGGGGCCGGTGGTGCGATCCGCGGCGGCCGACGCCGTGCGTGCCCAAGTGCGCGACGCCGTCGCTCGGGGAGCCCGCCAGCTGATTGACGAGGCATCTTTCCCCGCCTCATCGCCGGGCACTCCGTATCTCGCGCCGCAAGTGCTCGTCGATGTCGACCATTCGATGTCCATCATGCGCCAAGAAACCTTTGGGCCCGCCGTCGGCATTATGTCGGTAAGCTCCGACGACGAAGCCATACGCTTGATGAATGACAGCGAGTTTGGGCTCACGGCCGCAATCTTCTCGACGGACGCGGCGCGCGCCGAAGCCCTCGGCGATGCCCTGCAGACGGGCACGGTATTCCTCAACCGTTGCGACTATCTTGATCCCGCTCTCGCTTGGACCGGCGTCAAGAATTCGGGGCGCGGCCACACCCTGTCGCGAGTGGGCTTCGAGCAGCTGACGCGGCCGAAGTCCTATCATTTCAAGGTAACGTCATGAGTGTGAATCTTCGCGGCAACTGGAATTATCCAACGACGATCTGGGCCGGCCCCGGCCGGATCGCCGAGCTCGCCAAGGCCTGTGCGTCGGCCGGCATTAGAAGGCCGCTGATTGTCACCGACGCGGGACTAATCGGCGCGCCCATGATCAAAAGCGCGTTGGCGGACCTGAAGGATTCGGCTCTGTTCGGGGCCGTCAGGGGAAATCCCGCACTGAGCCACGTCGAGGCGGGACTGCATGCGTATCGCACCGGCACCCACGACGGCGTCGTGGCCTTCGGCGGTGGCTCGGCTCTCGACGCCGGCAAGGTTGTAGCCTTCATGTCCGGCCAGACGCGGCCGCTGTGGGATTTTGAGGACGTCGGCGACTGGTGGACCCGAGCGGATCCCGCCGGCATCGCGCCGGTGGTCGCGGTCCCGACCACCGCGGGTACCGGTTCGGAAGTCGGCCGCGCCGGCGTCATCCTCAACGAGGAGACGCATCAGAAAAAGATCATTTTCCATCCGCAGATGATGCCGCGCGTCGTCATCTCCGATCCGGAGCTGACCGTAGGCCTCCCTCCCGGTGTCACTGCGGCGACCGGGATCGACGCCTTCGTCCACTGTTTCGAAGCGTACTGCGCGCCGGGATTTCATCCGCTGGCGGACGGTATTGCACTCGAGGGCATGCGCCTCATTCACCGCTACCTGCCGCGGGCCTATGCGGACGGCAAGGACATCGAAGCGCGCTCCTATATGTTGGCCGCCGCATCGATGGGCGCTACCGCATTTCAGAAGGGCCTCGGCGGCGTGCATGCCATCGCACACCCTGTAGGTTCGTGGTTCAACACCCATCACGGATTGACGAACGCGGTCATTCTTCCCTACGTCATGGTGTTCAACCGCTCCGCGATTGCCGACAAGGCCGACGTGATCGCGCGCGTACTCGACCTGCCCGCGCACGGCTTCGACGGCCTCTTTGCCTCGGTGCTCAAGATGCGAGAGCAGCTCGGCATTCCGCACTCCTTGGCGGAAATTGGGGTAAGCGCCGACAACGCCGGCGTCATCGGCCGCGAAGCGGCAATCGATCCTTCTGCGGGCGGCAATCCTATTTCGGTCGACGCTGCGCAGCTGGAAAAGATCTTTCGTGCGGCAGTCGGCGGACGCTTAGGCGCGGTGGGCGCACCTGCGTGAGCGGGCCAAGAATCTTGGTTCTCGACGGCAATGTGGCGGAGATTCGTGCGCGCCAGGTGGCAGCGCTCGGGTATGACTCGGGCAGCGGATATGCGCGCGTACTGCACCGCATCGACCCCTCGCTGCGTGTCGACGTTCTCGCCGCGGCGGACGGCGCAGCGCTGCCGGCCGGCATCGCGCTCGAGAGCTACGACGGCGTCACGATGACCGGATCAGCACTCAACATTTACAATGGCGGCGTTCCGGTAAATCGCCAAGTCGAGCTCGCCAAGGCGGTCTTTGCCGCCGGCGTGCCCTTCTTCGGCAGCTGCTGGGGGCTGCAGGTGGCAGTCACCGCCGCGGGCGGCGAGGTGCGCGCCAATCCGCGTGGCCGCGAGTTCGGATTCGCTCGACGCATTCTGCTGACCGACGCCGGCTGGGAGCATCCGCTGTTTGCCGGCAAGCCCGCAGCGTTTGAGGCACCGACCATTCATCGCGACGAGATTGCCTCGCTGCCGACCGGCGCGACAACGCTTGCCGCCAACGACTTCGGCGTGCAGGCAGCGTCGTTCAATCACGGGCGCGGTACTTTCTGGGGCGTGCAATACCACCCGGAGTACGACTATATAGACATCGCTGCAGCCGCCGAGCGCTACGGCCAGACGCTGGTCACCGAAGGCATGTTTGCCGACCTTGCGGCGCTCCAGGGGTTTGCCGCCGAGCTTCGCATCTTGCAAGCGAATCCAGCCGATTCGTCGCTGCTGTGGAAGCATGGCTTGGGTCCGTCCATGCGCGCCGAGACGTTACGTCTTCTCGAAATCAGCAACTGGTTGCAGACCGAGGTGCGGCCGCGCGCGGCCTCATAGGAATTTCCAATGTCTCTCAAAATAACCGCGACCGGTCATCCCTCCAGAGCGCAGCTGATCGCGCAGGCGATCGAAATTGGCACCGAGCTTCGCGCCCAGCAAGCCGAAAGCGACGCCCGCGGCAGCTACTCCGATGCCGTGCATCAGCGGCTTTTAACGGGTGGGTTCTACCGGATTCTGCAACCCAGAATGTTCGGCGGACAGGGCAGCGATTGCGAGACCTACATTCGCGTGATCATGGAGCTGTCGCGCGCGCATCCTGCGAGCGGCTGGTGCTATACCTTGGCTTCCTCGCACGCCATAATTGCCGGCGCCCACTTCACCGAGCCCGTTCAGCGCGAGTTGTTCGGTGTGGACGGAGACTTTCGTGCCGCCTACGCCGCGGGGCCCACCGGTCCGCCGACCTTCGAACGAGCAGAAGGAGGTTACGTCGTGAGCGGCTTGTGGGCATTTGCTTCAGTCATTCCGGTGTGCACCCATTTTCTGGGCGGTGCAGTGATTCCCGATCCCGGCGGATCGCTGCGGCCAATCACCTTCGTGGTACCTCGAGAGCGTATCGAGGTGCTGCCGGATTGGGGCGGCGAGGCAGCCATGGAGATGCAGGCCAGCGGCTCGAACAGCGTTCGGCTGTCGCGAGTCTTCATTCCGGACCGGCACATCATCCGTTCGCCCGTCGGAATTCTATCGACAGACGCATTCCCCGATGGCACGCCAGGAACGCGCCTGCATAACGAGGGCTTGTTTCTCGGCATCATATTTGGCTGGTTTAGCTGCGAATTTGGCGCAATTCCCGCAGGGACCGCGCGCGCGGCGCTGGAAGAGTTCGAGCGTCTATTACGCACCAAGCCAATGCTGTTCGATCCGGCCCGCATGCGTATGCATGATCCCGAACTGCAGCGAATTCTGGGCGAGGCCATGTGCCGTGCCGACGCAGCGGAAGCACTCACCTTAAGCGCGACGCGGCTGTATATGAATCAGTGCGAGGGCTGGATGAAGGAGCGCCGGCGGATTACCGCAGCCGATACCCTGCGCGTGTGGGGCACCGCGCGGGAAGGCTGCCGTGCCGCGTGCGAGGCCGTGGAAATGTTGTTTCACAGTGCCGGCGCATCGGTCGCGAAGCGCGGCGATCGTCTACCGCGCTACTTTCGCGACGTGCAGATGTATCGCGTTCATTTCCAGTCACAGGCGACCACGCCGATGCTGCGTGCTCAGACGCAGCTTGATCTGGAATTGCCGCCGCCATTTCGCAGTTGAAAATGCCGCGGCGCGGTCTTTCTAGACGGCGCCCGTGCAGCTTGGAGGTGGAGCGGGCGATGGGAATCGAACCCACGGCTCAAGCTTGGGAAGCTTGGGTATTACCATTATACGACGCCCGCGTCGTCGCCGATTCTAGTCGCCTTTTGGAAGATCAGGCAACTTCCGTCGAGATGCCCGGAGCGCCCTTCGGCAGCGGGAGCCCTCGAGGGGCTCCCGCTGCGGATTCCGCCTGATAGCCGTTCTAGAAACGGAAATTCGCCGCCACTACGTATGTGCGTCCGATGATGCCCGGGAAGTACAGCGACGTCGCACCCGCGAAATTACCTCCCGTACCGGCCGCCAGCGCCGGGAACGGGGGTTCCTTGTCGAACACGTTGTTGACGATCAGACGAACGGTGCAGCTCTTGGCCACGTCATAACTGAGCGTGGTGTTGATGAGCCACCAGGGGTTCACGCGCAGGATGTCCTGCGACGTTGACGTGTTCTGGTTGTTGAAATTCATCCCGCTGTAGTACTGCGCTTGCCAGAACCACGTAAACGGTCCCTTGTTGTAGTTGATGGCAATAGTTCCCTTGCCCTTGGGCGTGGCGATGAGGGTGCCCAGCTCCCCGTCCTGCTCATTCGCGCTCGCCGAGGCGACTTTTGTAGACAGCTTGCGCGTATCGAGATAACTCACGCGCCAATCGAGGTTCCCCAGCTCGTGCGGCAAGGGGAATGAGTAGTCGACCGCGGCCTGCAGACCCTGAAACCGCAGAAACCCCGCGTTCACGAAGCCGTCATGATACGTCGTGACCTGGTGCGCAGCGTTCCGCTGGAATGACGAACACGACGGGTCGTTCGGGTAGTTGGTCGAATCGTAACAGGCATCCATCAATTCCTGCAGCGTCAGCTGCTCGATGGCGTTTGTCACGTTGATCTCGATGTAATCGACCGACACGCTGGATCGTGGAACCCACCGCGGCCGCAGTACGATGCCGTAGGTCTTGGAGTCGGCGGTCTCGCTTTGCAGTCCGGCGTTGCCTGACGTCGTACCTTGCGCGGTCGCGTTGACGACGTTCGACACGAAGGTCTTGGTGTCGATGCCGGCGGCCGTGCAGTTCGCCTTGCGGGTCGCTGGGGCCGTGCCTTGTCCGACGAAGGTCTTGTCGCAGGGATCGTTCGAGAACTCGAAGCCGGTTGAGGAGGGCAGGAACAGCTCCGTGACTGCGGGCGCCCGGATCGAACGCGTTTTGTTGGCACGCATTTGTACGTCTTTCACGGGCGACCAGATCAGTCCCGCGGTCCAAGTATTGGCAGAGCCGGCAATGGAGTTGTCTACGCGCCGGATGGCGCCGTCCAATTCCAGGCTATGTAGCATCGGAATATCCTGCGCCGGCGCGAACAGCGGAATTTGCGTTTCCGCGTACACCTCATTGGTGTGGTACGCACCCTCAACGGCCGAGGCCACTGGCTGACCGAAGCCACCGGTATAGAAGGTATCCGGGGTGAATTTCGCGGTCTCGCGCCGATTCTCGAAGCCGAGCGCCAACTTAACCTCCCCCGCCGGCAGCTTGACCACGTCCGCGGTCACATTCGCTGTCACGTCCCGTTGCGTGTCTAGCGACTCCGCCTCCGCGATATGAGTGATGTACTGGCGCGCGGCCAGACTCGGTGAGCCCAAACCGAAGACGTTCAGCGGCGCGCAAGTACTCGAAGCTGTCGACACCGGCGCGGCGACGGGATTTCCCGCACAGACGATCTGGCCGGCCGAATTGAGCGTGGAATTGAGGGCGTTCTGAACGTTCTGGAAAACGTACGCCGGCACCGCCGAGTTATTGCGCGAAGAGCCATAATTGGCGGCAATTTCCCAGGTGAAGTTTCTTTCGCCGATCGAGAAATCGCCGTTGACTCCGATTACGCCGCGGGCCAATACCTGGCTCGCCGTGGCAACGCCGCTTTCCAAGTCGGTGTTCGCGCGACCCAGGTAGAAGTGCTGACCATCCCAGTGCGGATCCAAGGTCGGCGAAGCTGGCGAGGCGAACGGTAATGTCGCGCCGTAGGCGGCCAGCTCGCTTTGTATCAGCGCCTGGTCGGCCGCCGACAGGAAGGGGTTATGTGAGGAGACGATAAAATTGCCGGTTAGCGTGCCGCCGGGGCCGAACAATGACGTGTTGTACGCCGGCTGGGCGATGAGGTTAGTCGCATGCGTTTCGGAGAACCAGCCTTCAGTAAACAGGTTCACATGATCCGTCAGTTGGAAGTGCCCGAGAGTATCGAAGTTGACGCGTTCCTGCGGAGACAACAAGTTGCTGAACTGAGAGAGCCGGATGCCATCGCCGCCCTGCCAGAATATGGGATTGCCGGTGGCCGTACCCAGGTTGTATGGCTGCAGCTTGCTGCTGCCGGGTTGAAATGCCAGAAGCTGTCCGCTCGGACTCGTGACGCCGATCGTTGCCGGATCCAATCCGAAAGCCGGCGCGTAAAAGCCGTCGTCCAGCAGCGGAATGCCCGAGGTGTTGATGCTCGACACCGCATTGTTGGGAGTCAGAACGGAATTGAACGGTCCGGGTGCCGTCGGCGCGAGAAATCCAAGATCCTGTGAAAAATTCTTGCGCGCAAGACCAACGAGGCCATCGCTCTTGTTGAACTCCAGAACCGCTGTCACGTTGCCGCGTCCATCCGCGAAGTTCGTGCCCGCCAGAGCGCGTAGACGATAATTCCACGCGTCCTCCTTGTTTGAGATGCCCGCTTGCGCGTCAACGTCGACGCCCTGAAAGTCCTTTTTTAGAATGATGTTGACCGTGCCGGCGATGGCGTCGGCGCCATATATCGGAGCGCCGCCGACTGAGATGGTCTCGACGCGCTCGATCAGTTTGGTCGGGATGGTGTTGAGGTCCACCTGTTGGCCGGGGGACGCCGGCGCGCCGGCGAAACTGGCCGTGTTCGAGGAGACGAATCGCCGGCCGTTGATTAGCACCAATGTGCGCTGCGAACCTAACGAGTACAGGTCGACGAAACTTTGCGCGATGCCGAAGGCCGCCTGCGTGTTCACTGCGCTCGAAGGCTGAATACCGAATGCCGGCAGTTCGCTGAGTGCCTGGCCGACGTCGAGATAGCCCCGTTCGTCGAAGGTGGCGGAGCTCACGATGGTCGTCGGCTCCAGGCGATCGAGGTCGGGGCGCGCAATGCGCGAGCCGGTGACAACGATCTCCTGCAATTCCGGCGCACCCGCGTTGACGGCTTTGGGTTTCTCCTGCCCGCGCGCGCTCATCGACATCGCCAGAAGGCACGAGACGGCGACGGTGGTCTTCTGAACAGGGTTTAGAAACGTTCTCCTGCTACTCATAGGTGACCCATCCCATTGTTGTGTTTGAGTTGACGAGGCTTCTGGCAATTCTTTTGATATATCATTAACAGCAATGAAAAGATCTGTAAAGAAATGTGGGGAGAAAAGCACTTCGCGTCCACCCCTAGAACGCACGCCACCGCCCACGCCGCTTGACCTGGATACGGGAAACTCACTCAGAGGCACCAATGGACCGCAGAATCTTCATCAAGACGGCCGGCGCACTGTCCTTGGCCGCCACCGCGGGAGAGTTGAGCTTCGCCGCGGGGCCGGCATTTGATCCTACCGAGCAATCCATCGCCTCCCTGCAGCGGGCGCTGTTATCCGGCGTTGTCACCTCCGAAGCCCTAACCGCTGCCTATTTGGCCCGGATCGCCCGCTTTGATCATCACGGTCCCGAATACCGCTCGGTCCTGGCGCTTAATCCCGGCGCGCTCGCCGCCGCCCGGGCGCTCGATCTAGAGCGCAAGTCCAATAAGCCGCGCGGGCCTCTGCATGGCATCCCCATCCTGCTCAAGGACAACATCGAGACTCGCGATCCCGTGGCTACTACCGCCGGATCCCTGGCACTGGCGCGCTCGTTGCGCCCCGCCGATGCGCCGCTGGCCGCGCGCCTGCGCGCCGCCGGCGCTGTGGTGCTCGGCAAGGCTAACTTGAGCGAGTGGGCCAATTTCCGCTCGACCCACTCATCCAGCGGCTGGAGCGGCATAGGTGGCCAAGCCCGCAACGCCTACGCGCGCGATCGCAACCCTTCCGGCTCGAGCGCGGGCTCCGCTGTGGCCACGGCCGCCAGTTTCTGCGCCGCGGCTGTCGGCACCGAGACCAATGGCTCCATCCTGTCGCCCTCCTCTCTAAATGGCGTGGTCGGCCTCAAGCCCACGGTGGGTCTGGTCAGCGGCAAGGGGGTAGTTCCTATCTCGCCGCGCCATACACCGCCGGCCCGATGTGCCGCAGCGTCACCGACGCCGCCGTGCTGGCGGCGGTCATGGCCGAAAGCCCGCTGGGATTCGGCGCACACGGCAGCGACCTCGAGGCGTTCCGCTTGCGCGGCGTACGCATCGGCGCCATGCCCATGCCGAAGGCGGCGCATCCGGACACCGCGCGACTGTTTGCCGACGCACGTGCGGCTCTGGAACACGAGGGGGCGGTTGTCGTCGATCTAAAAAGCCCGGGGGCCTTCGATGAGTTGGACGAGCCCGAATTCGAGGCGCTGCTCTACGAGTTCAAGACGGCCATCAACGATTATCTCGGCACGCTCGATCCATCGCAGGTCGAGGTGAAGACATTGGCCGATTTGATCGCCTTCAACCGGGCGCACGCGGACGAGGAACTGGTCGTTTTCGGGCAAGAGATCTTCGAAATGGCCGAGGCGCACGGGCCGCTCACCGATCCCGGATATTTGAAGGCGGCTGCAATTCTGCGGCGGGCCGCGGACACCGAGGGCCTCGCGGCCCTGCTCGCACAGCAAGGCGTGGAGCTGTTGCTCGCGCCCAGCAACGGCCCCGCAGAGTTGATCGATCACGTCTGGGGAGATAGGCGCGGAGGCGGCTGGTCGCAGATCGCCGGCGCTGCCGCAATTGCCGGCTATCCCAGCCTCACCGTGCCGGCCGGCCTGGTCAGTGGCCTGCCCGTCGGCATCACATTGGTGGGCAATCGCAACCAGGATGGTTTGCTGCTGCAAGTCGCACGAGCCTATGAACGCGCGACCAATGCACGCGTGCCGCCGCATCTCTCAATCTAGTACACCGTCTCACAATCAAACCAGGAAATACCCGATGCGCAGAGCGCTGCTACTCACCTGCCTCACGCTCGCTGCGCCGCCGCTGCTGGCGGCCGACTACTCCCTGCTGCCGAAGAGCAGATTCATCGGCACCACACCCCATTAAGGCGCGTTGCGCGAAGGCTTCCGCGCCCGCTGACGCGCTTAGGACTCGTACACCCACCGGCCGCCGAGCATGGTCCGCTCGACCTTGATGGCCTGCAGCTGTTCCGCTGGGACGGCGAATGGATCCTGCGTGAGCACCACGAGATCCGCCAGTTTCCCCGCTTCGATGCTGCCCTTGTCGTGCTCTTCAAACGAGGCATGTGCGCCATCGATAGTCGCGGCACGCACCGCCTCGGCCAGCGTGATGCGTTGCTGTTCTCCCCACACATGACCGGTGGGATCCTTGCGCGTCGTCATGGAGTACAGCCACAGCATCGGCGAGGGTGGGCTGGCCGTGTAGTCCGAGGCCGTCGGCGCTTGCAGGCCCGCATCGATAAACCAGCGGTAGGCAAACATGCGCTTCATGCGTTCGTCGCCGTAGAAGTGCATGACATCGCCATGGAAATTCACATAGCCCGCGAACGGGATGGGGATCGCCCCGACGGCGCGCATGCGCGCGACCAATTCCGGGGTCACCACCGTACAGTGCTCGAGCCTAAAGCGCGGGTCGCGCCGCGGCGCCTCCTTCGACAGTTGTTCATAGATGCCGAGCATGCGGTCAATGGCGTGCTCCCCGTTGGCATGAGTCGCCAACTGAAAACCTGCCAGCCACGCCTTGCGGGAATTCTCATACAGACTCTCCCGCGTGCCGCTCTCGACGCCGAAGTAGTTCGGCAATCCGATGTAGGGCTCGGCCAGCCATGCCGTCCTCTCGGAAATTGACCCGTCCGCAAACTGCTTGATGCCGCCGATGCGCACCATGGAGTCGCCGAATCCGGTATGCAGGCCGGCGGCAATGTAGCGGTCCAGATAAGCGACATCCATGTTGCAGTAGGTGCGAAACAGCAGTTCGCCCGATTCGCGCGCGTCCTGGAAGCCCTGCAGTCCGTCGGGGGTCGCGTCGGCCTCGCCCACCGAAGTGACGCCGTAGCTCGCGAACAACTTGGAAATGAGCGCAATGCCGCGGCGGTGATCCTCGCGGGTCAAGTCACTCGGCATCTTGCTGGCCACGGCATCCATGGCCTTGTCGGCTACCCGGCCGTTCAGCTCGCCGTCAGGTCCATGTTCGAACCGGCCTCCCGGAGGATTGGGGGTCGTCGCGGTGGCACCGGCCGCCTTCAGCGCCAGGGAATTCACATAGGCGGTGTGCCCGCCGCGGTGCTGCACGATTACCGGATGATCCGGCACCGCCGCATCGAGGTCGGCCCGCGTCAGGGGACGCGGCGTCTTGCCGTCATCGTACAAATAGCCCCGGACCCAGCCCCCGGACGGGGTCTCGGCGGCGCGCGCACGCAGCGCCGCCAGAATCTCCTCGATCGAGTTCTTGTCGCAAGCAACGTTCTTGAGTTGATCCAACCCCGAGGCCCAGGGATGCGCATGCGCATCAATGAAGCCCGGCAACACCCGTTGCCGCGCCAGATCGACCCGCCGCGTTTTCTTGCCCGCGAGCCCCAGGATCTCCCGATCCGTGCCTACTGCCAGGATGCGGCCGTCGCGCACTGCAATCGCCGTGACCTTGGGATTCCCCGGCTGCACGGTATAAACCAAGCCGTTGTACAAGACGAGGTCGGGATCTGCGCCAGGAAACCGCATTAGCGGCACCGCCGCCAGGGTCTTGATCATGTCGCGGCGCGTCGTTCCCATCTATGTCTCCTTGGGCTCTGGGTGTATTAATGCCACGTGGTTCTAAGTATATGGCGGCAAGTTGTGGCGAAAATGCCTGATGGGCCGTATTGATTGCTTGACGGCCGTTCATTGTCTATTCTGCGCTCGAGCTTAAGGAAAAGCTCCGGTACACGTTATTTCGCATGCACAGTATCGATGGCATCAGCTTTCGCGCTGATGTGGCCGTAAGACGATCCAATAATTTAGGGGATTCCATCTTGAGCACACTTACCAGCGCAGCGCGCTATACGCTTGCCGTCGTTCTGGCCCTCGCCGGCTTCTCGGTCCATGCCCAATCAACGGCTTCCTCCGGGGCTCTCGAAGAAATCGTGGTGACCGCGCAAAAGCGCGAGCAGAATTCCCAGGACATCGGCATTTCGCTGTCGGCCATCACCGGGGCTGACCTCAGTTCCTTGGGTGCCGCGACCGCCACCGACATCACCAAGTCCATGCCAGCCGTGGTTCTCACCCAGCCAAATGGCCCATCCTCGTTCAGTCTGGCGATTCGCGGCGTGACGCAAAATGACTTCGCCGACCACCAGGAAAGCCCGGCCGCCATTTACGTCGATGACGTGTACGTCAGCCAGATGGCGGGGCTGGCGTTCTCCCTGTTCGACGTCGACCGGGTTGAAGTGCTGCGCGGCCCGCAAGGCACGCTGTTCGGCCGTAACGCCACGGGCGGTCTCGCCAACTTCGTCACCAACCGGCCCACCGATGAGCTGGGCGGCTACGTCAATACCACCTTTGGCCAGCGCAACCTGCTGCGGGTCGAGGGCGCGGTAAACGTCCCGCTGACCGACGCCATCGATTCGCGCCTGTCGTTCGAGACCAATCACCACGATCCTTTGTTCACCAATGTCGCCGGCGGCGCCAGCGACGCCGAGAATGGCAACGACTATGCATTGCGCGGCCAGCTGCTGTTCAAACTGCCGAATACCGCGCAATTGCTGCTGAACGCGCGCGCCAGCCGGGAAAACGTCAGCGCCGGCTCCTGGGAAGAATACGCGACGCAAGGCGTGGGCAATGGCTTGGATGTGTTTGTCGGCCCAAATGAAAACCCCTACGGCACCTGCCCGGGCTGCAATGCCACCGGTGTGCCGAACAGCGGGCCGTTCACCATTCGTGACAACATCAGCGGCTACGCCAAACTCTCGACCAGCGGCTTCACAGCCAAGTACACCCAGAATTTGAGCGGCGCCACACTCACCGTCATCGGCGACTACTCGCATCTGCAGAAGGACTACCAGGAAGACTCCGACTCCTCGCCGTTCACTTTGTTCGAATTCTTCAATGGCAGCCGCGTCAATCAACAGTCGATCGAGGCGCGCCTGAACGGCGGCGACGAAAAATTCAATTGGACCGCGGGAGTGTATGGCCTGCGGATCTCCGGCGACTACTACGAAGGCTGGATTGGGCCGTCGTACTTCACGGCCCAGGAGTTCAACAACACTACGAACCCCAACAACGGCTACGGCATTCCGGGACCGTGGCCCTATGGTCAATTTCCCTACTGGACCACGGGCGGGGTTCCGGGTCCGAACGGCGGCATACCGGAAACCAAATCGCCGTACAATCTGTTGACCAAATCCTATGCGGTTTTTGGCCAGCTCGAGTACCGCGCCAGCGATCTCATCGGCTTCACGGTGGGCGCGCGCTTCACCGGCGACAAGAAGGACTATAATTTCGCCTGGTATCCGTACGAGTACTTCCCGACCGCCACTAGCAACCAAATTCAAGTGCTGACTCCGCCCGACGGCAGCACGCTTACCAGCTACCACGGGAACCGTTCCGACCACCTCTACAGCGGCAAGGCCCAGATGGACCTGCACCTTTCGAAGGACATGCTGGCCTATGTAAGCTACAACCGCGGCGTCAAGGGCGGCGGGTTCAACGCTCCCTTGTTTCCGGTGTTCATCAACGACTTGAACACGCTCTCCTTCAAGCCCGAGACGCTCACCTCCTACGAAGTGGGTTTTAAGTCGGAATTCCTGGAGCACACCCTGCGCTTCAATGCCGCCGCCTACTACTACGATTACAAGGACTACCAGGCGCTGATTTACACCCTGGGCCTCGAACAGCTGATCGTCAACGCCGATGCCAAGCACAAGGGCGCGGAAGCTGAGATCGATTGGGCACCGAGCGCTGAATGGCGCTTCGGTGCGGGCGTGGCCTACGTCGATGCGGTAGTGGAAAACGTGGGCGCACGCTGCTGCACGGCGGGTGGCGAACGCATCATCGGCAATTACACTCCGGGCAATGCGCCGCGTTGGACGGGCAATGCCATGGCACGCTATACGCTGCCTGTTGGGTCCGGGCACCTCGCCCTGCAGATCGATGGCAACTATCTGTCGAGGTTCTGGTTCAATCTGTCGGACGTGCCGGTGGTGGAACAGACCGGCTTTGGAGTGGGCAACGTTCGGGCCAACTACTCGTTCCTGGGCGACAAGCTCGAAGTCGGCGCCTCGGTAGAAAACGTCGCCAACAAGCACTACGGAGTCATGGGCTTCGACAACACTTCCATCAACGGCATGGCCCAGGTATACCCGGGCATGCAGCGCTGGTTCAAGATGCACGTGAACTATAAGTTTTAAGCCATGAAAGCCTTAATCGCATCGATATTGTTCGCGCTCGCGGCGCCGCTGTGCGCCCAGGTGGTGGCGATACGCGCCGGGACGGTCATAGACCCGGCGAATGGCAGCAGCGCCAAGGACCAGATCATCCTGGTGGAGAAGGGCAAGATCCTGAGCATCGGCGCCGGCATCTCCATCCCCGCCGGCGCCGAGGTCATCGATCTCTCGCACCAGTGGGTAACGCCCGGTCTGATCGATGCGCATACGCACATGACGCTGACCGAAATCGCCGGCGATGCACCGTTCGAGTCCTTCTACTTGAACCAGAGTTCGACCCTGCGCGGCCTGCGGGGCCTGCACAACGCCACCGAGGTGCTGCACGGTGGATTCACCACGCTGCGCGATGTCGGCAACAGTGCCGAGTGGGCGATGAGCGATGTGCGCCGTGCCATAGACTCAGGCTGGTTCGTGGGTCCCACCATCATCGATTCCGGCAAGATCATTGCGCCCTTCGGCGGCCAGTCGCGCGACATACCGCCGCGCCAGGGCCCATTCTGGCAATTCGAGTACATCGACGCGGACGGCCCGGCTGAAATTCGCAAGGCGGTACGAACCAACATCTATTACGGCGCGGGCGTGATCAAGCTGGTCGCAGACAACAACCCCTACCACTATTCCATCGAAGAATTTCGCGCCGCGGTTGACGAGGCGCATCGTGCCGGCATCCCGGTAGCCGTGCATGTGTACGCCGGCGATGCGCTCGACAATGCCATCGAGGCCGGGGTGGATTCCATCGAACACGGCTTCGATCTCACCGACGCGCAGCTGCGACGCATGAAGGCCAAGGGCATCTTTCTGGTCGGCACCGACTTCCCGCGGGCGCACCTCGATATCGTCGGCACCTCCGGCGGCATCCTGCCCGAGCCCGCCGTGCTCGCGCCCAAGATCATCGATCGGCTCAAGCGCGCCCATCAAATCGGCGTGCGTATGGCCTTCGGCAGCGATACGGTCATCGACATGCCGGGACGAACCCGCGCCGATCTCATGTTCGACTATCTCGCGGTGTGGCGCGCCGCGGGTGTTCCACCGGCGGATATTCTGCGCGCCATGACCAGCGATGCAGCCGAGCTGCTGCGCATCAACAAGGTTCGCGGCAACATCAGCGCGGGGTTAAGCGCGGACCTGGTCGCGACACCCGGCAATCCGCTCGATGACATCGAAAATTTACGCAAGATCGATTTCGTCATGAAGGACGGCAAGGTCGTGCGGCGGCCCTAGCCGACAACCGGCGCGATTAGTCGATGGCGATGGCGAACGGCTTGGTTCCCGTCGCCACGGTAGGCGCGCTCAACGCCGTGAGCGAACCGTCCGCCCCGATGGCGTATTGCGACACCGTTCCGTCACTGATATTCGTTACGTAGGCGAATTCACCGGCCCGGTCTAAGGCGATCCACGACGGTCCGTTACCCGTCGGCACGGTCGCGGCTGCCATGGGCGTGAGCAATCCGCCGGTGCCGATAGTGAACTGTGAGATTGTGCCTGCACCGAGTAACGAATTATTTGCGACGTAGGCATTTCCCCCAGAGGGATTTACAGCGATGTATACCGGTTGCACGCCCGTCGGTGCTGTAGCAGGGTTTTGCGCCGCCAGCGCTCCGGTAGTACCGATGCTGTATTGCGAAACGGTGTTGCTTTGCAGGTTCGCCACGTAAACGTGTTTGCTTGCGGGGTCGACGGCAACGCCGGTCGGCTGTACGCCTGAGGCAACGACAGCCGGGTTAAGTGCTGTCAATGCACCGGTCATGCCGATTGAAAACTGCGACACATTCCTATCGAGGCTATTGCCGACGTAGGCGTACTTCCCAGCCGCCTCGACGGTGATGCCCCAGGGCTGATTTCCCGTCGCAACGGTCGCTGGCGTCATCGGGCTCAATGCACCGCCGGTGCCGATGGTGTACTGCGAAATGGTTTGGTCGGCGTCGTTAACCACATACGCGTAGGCTCCGGTCGGGTCGATTCCTACTGCCGAGGGCGCGGTGCCGGTCGCGACGGTGGCTGGCATCATTGGCGTCAGCACGCCGTTGGTGCCAATCGTGTACTGCGAAACCGAATTTGCGGTCTTGTTGGACACATATGCGTATCGCCCTTTCGGATCCACAGTGATGGACTGCGGCGAGGCGCCCGTTGGCACAGTCGCGGGGTTCATCGCAACCAGCACGCCGGTCGCGCTGATCGTGTACTCGGAAACGGTGCCGTCACCATTGTTGACCACGTAGGCGTATTGCGCGGGAGCTGCGCAAGACACGTTGACGTTAGTCACATTAGCCATGACATTTGCACCGCCGGCGTTCGCGACCGTGCAAGTCTGGCCTGTCGGCTGCATCGACACGGTTACGGCGTAGCTGCCGCCGCTCGTCACCGGGGTCTTGAACGTGTACGCGCCGTTGGCGGTCAAGGACAGCGAAGCCGCGCCGTTATTGGCGAGCACCACCGTTTGTCCTGACCCGAGACCGGAAAGCGAGCCGCCGAGGGTGAACGTGCCGGGCGTAAAGCCGCCGCCACCTCCGCCGCCGCAGGCGGCAAGACTTAAGCCTGCGAGAGCCATGATCGGGACAATCCAAGTGCGTCGTGTCATCGTGGCAACTCCAATGTCAGAGAGCGAGCGGCGCCACCTCGCGCGTCCAGCCGAACGGATCGGCAGCACGCCGTTCTTGAATGGCCAGCAAGGCCTCGCGCAACTGCGCCGCGACCGCGTCGATTTTATTCGGCACATACTCGCGCCGATCGCGGTCGGTCAGCTGTCCGATGGGACTCAAGATGGCAGCGGTACCGCAGGCAAACACCTCCGTGCACTCGCCGCTTAAGATTTGCGCCAACAGTTCATCGATCGCCATGGCGCGTTCGTGCACCACAAGTCCCAGGTGGCGGGCGAGAGTGATCAGTGAGTCGCGCGTGACGCCCGGCAGGATGGCGCCATCGAGCGCCGGTGTGTGCAATTCGCCGCCGATGACGGCGAACAGATTCATGCCCGACAGCTCCTGAATAAAGCGCTGCTCGCGGGCGTCGAGCCATAGCGCCACCGTCAGTCCGCGCGCCACCGCAGCATTCGAAGCGCGCAGCGAAGCCGCGTAGTTCGCGGCCGCTTTGGCGGTGCCGACCCCACCCACTGCGGCGCGCACATCGTCGCGCTCGATGGCCACGCGCATGGGCCCCGATGAATAAATCTCCACCGGATTGGCGATCACCATGAAGCGAAAAGTGGTGGAATTGCGCAGCAAATAGCCGGCCTCGGTGCCGAACAGAAACGGCCGCAGGTACAGCGAGCGTCCCGACTCCTGCGGTATGCAGCGGTGACAGGCACCCACGATCGCCTCGACGGCCTCGAAGAACAGCGCCTCGGAAACCACCGGCATCGATAGCCGCTCCGCCGAGCGCTTAAGGCGCTGCCAATTCTCCCGCGGACGAAACAGGCTGGGGCCGGCCGCGCCAACCTTGTATGCCTTCAATCCCTCGAACACGAGTTCCGCGTATTGCAACGCCCGCGCGCCCGGCAGAATCTCTATCGGCCCATAAGGAACGAGTTCGCCACGGCCCCAGGCACCGTCGGTCCATACAGCCGAGAACATGACGGGGGCGGCCACGAGGCCGAAGCCCAGCTTGTCCGGCGCCTTGAAATTGCGCAGCGCAGCGCTGACGCCGAGCGCCACATCGAAGCCCGCGGCTGCCTTGGCGGCGCCGGCCACCTCAGCGACGGAGGTATGCATCGGTGCCCGCCAGCCAGTCCTGACGCGGTGGGTTGAACACATCGACGTCCAGGGTATCTTCCAGCGCCAGCGCGCTGTGCGGCAGGTATGAAGGAATGACCAGCACTTCGCCGGCACGCACGATGACTTCACGCTCGCCGTTCGCGCCCAGCTTGAACAACAAAGCTCCCTCGAGAATGTAGGTGATCTGCTCGTTCTCGTGGGAATGGCGCGGCACATCGTCGCCCTTGTCGAAATGCACGTGCGCGATCATCATCCGATCGCTGGTGATCAGTTTTCGGGTGAGTCCGCCTTTCAATTTCTCAGGCGTAAGGTCGTTCCAGCGAACATGTTTGGCGTTCGCGGCGTCTATGGACTTGATTGCTGCTGCGGTATTCATTGCACCTTCCTCGAATTAACGGAATTTGTCATCGATCTGCAAATCGAACGCCACTGCGTGCCGATTCGTCTCGTTGGCGAGCCCGATGACGGCCACGAGCTCGGAATACTGTTCGGGCGTCATCCCCTTCTTGCGGGCCGCCGCACCGTGGGATGCAATGCAATAGTGGCAGGCGTTGGTCACGCTGACCGCCATATAAATGAGTTCCTTGGTCAGCGGATCGAGCGCACCCGCCCCCATGACCTCTTTGGAATTGGCCCACATCCGCCGCAGGCTGGGCGGGTGGTGCGCCAGTACCTTCCAGTAATTGTTGACCCAGTCCGTTTTGCGCGTCGCCATGATGTCATCGTAAACCGCGCGCACTTCGGGCGACGCGTCCCCATACTCGATGGGAACCCGCGTTGCGGAGCCCTGCGGCGCGTCAGCCTTGCTCATGGCACCACCGCAATCACGCGCGCCGGAAAGCCCGAGCCATTTTCCACCTTCGGAAACGTGACCCACACCAGCGCGCCCGCCTCGGGCACTTGGTCGAGATTGGCGAGCAGTTCAACCTGGTAGTGATTGGTCCCGAGGATGTAGGACTCGAGCGAATAATCGTCCTTGGTCGTGGCGAGACCCGGATCCGTATCCGTGGTCTCGTGACCGGAGGCTGTGATGCCGCGCTCTTCGTAGAGCAGCTTCAACACCGGCAAGCTCCAGCCCGGATAATGGAATACACCGGCGGCATCCTTGTTGGCGAGCGCATTATCGTCGGGCCAACGCTTGGACCAGTCCGTGCGCATGGCCACAAAGGCGCCGCGCGGGATGCGACCATGACGTCGCTCCCAGGAATTAATGTCATCCACGGACAACACGTAGTCGGCATTCTTGGCCGCCTTGTCGTGCACATCGATGACTACCAGCGGCATCAGCATGTCCTTCAGATCGATTTGATCGACGGTGTGCAGGCCGCTATGAAAATGCGCGGGCGGATCGACATGAGTGCCCCATTGGCCGATATGACAATATTCGTTGATCCGAAAACCGTCCTTTTCCACCGTGTACAAGGTCTTGACGCTCTCGTTCGGCGCGCCCTTCCAATGCGGAATGCCGGGAGCGAAGGTGTGCGTCAAATCGATGAATCGATGTGAATGAATGACCGCCAGCGCCTCGTTGAGCGAGGCGTTCTGCTTATCCGCCGCATTGACACACAGCGCCGCGGCCAATGCCGCGGCGCCACAGGCACCGCTCAGCCATGCTCGCATACTCTACCCCCCCCAAATCCGACAATTGTGGACGCAAGATTAGCATGCTCCGCGCGCCGATTCGGGCTCAGACCACGGGGCGGTTGGCCGCCTCTCCGGTGGCTTCAATCTCCACCAGCAAATCCTCACGGCATACATCCGCTTGCAGGTAGACGACGGAAGTCGAGGGGCGCAGCGACGCCGCCAGGGTCGCCTCGATGGCGCGCAGGTCGACCGGTTGCCGCACGTATACCTTGAACTTCAGTCCGTCCAAGAAGTAGCGCGCCGACCCCACCACTCGGTTCGCCTCGTCCAGCAGCGCCGCAATGTTGGCCATGGTTTCGCGGGTTTGCGCCGCGACATCGCCGCGATGGACGGTCTCATGACCCACGATGCTCGCGGTACCTGAGACAAACAGATTCGTCCCTTGAGGCTCGCTCAATACACAGGCGCGTGAAAACATCGGGCTGTGTCGCCCAAACTTGGGCGGATAGTGGTAGGCGCTGGTCTGCCGCGGATTCTCGATCATCTTCGGCGGCTGTCGCGCAGCCAGGAAATAAATGGAGATAGGGCTGCCCGCGGGCGAGCCCAAGGCACTGTGCTCACCTTCGGCAGGCCGATACCGTTGTCGATCACGTCGATCACGATGTCATCGTTCTCGCGCGAGGCGATGACGTCAATCCGACCCTTTCCAAGTTCCTCGGCTG
>JANYIY010000217.1 GCA_025358615.1 Gammaproteobacteria bacterium
CGCTCGGGCTTCGGAAGCTGCGCCCGCCGGGCAACCCGCGCGAGCTGCCACGGCGAATCAAGCCGCGGATGATGGTGCGGAAAAGAAAGTCATCGACTCTGATGTGGCGCAGACCCGCGAAAAACAGTGCGCGGATGCGCAGGATCGCTACAAGAAAATGATCGAGGGCCGGCGTCTCTTCAAGGCCGGTGCCAACGGCGAGCGCGAGTATCTGACTTCCGATCAAATCGATACCGAACGGCTGAACGCCAAGCGCGACGTCGACACGATTTGCAATAGCACGACTTAGAATCCCGCCCTGGCGGCGTGCATCCCAATTCCCACCCGCTTTGCCGCCCGGCGTGCAAAGCCTTAGGCTACGCCACTGATACTTGAGCGGGGAGCGTATGCAAACAGGTTTCGTCGGGTTGGGTGCCATGGGTGCGCACATGGCGCGTAGTCTCAAGCGTGCCGGACTGCTGACCGGCGTATGGAATCGGACCGCTGCCAAGGCCACGGCGCTCGCTGAAGAATTGCACTGCATCTGCTTCGCCAGCCTGGCGGAACTCGCCGGCAACTGTGAAGCGGTGGTGATCTGCGTCTCCGCCGACGAGGACTTGCGCGCGGTAATCGCAGGTCTCGAGCCGGGCTTGAATCCCAATATGATAGTCATGGATTGCTCCACCGTGGGCGCCGGCACGGCGCGCGCGCTCCATACGGAACTTGACGCTCTCGGCGTCGGCTTTCTCGACTGTCCGGTGAGCGGCGGCGTGGAAGGTGCGCGCACCGCCGCGCTTGCCATTATGGTGGGCGGCGACGAACCCGTGTACGCCCGGGCCCAAGAGATTCTGCAGGCGATGGGCAAGAACGTCGCCTATCTGGGGCAGAGCGGTGCCGGACAAGCGGCCAAGGCCACCAATCAAATCATGTGTGCCGGCATCATCCAGGCCGTCGGCGAGGCCATGGCTTTTGCGCACGCCGAAGGCTTGCCGCTCGATCGCTTGATCGAGCTCCTCGGCAAGGGTGCGGGCTCGAGCTGGTACTTCGTCAACCGCGCGCCGTTCATGGCGCACAATAATTATCCAGCGGGCTTTCGCGTACGCCTGCACGCCAAGGATTTGCGTATCTGCCGCGAGATGGCGGCCCAGCACGGCGCGCAACTGCCGCTGGTGGAATCCACTCTGGCGCAATATGCACAGCTGATCATCGAGGGCTTCGGCGATGAGGACATATCGGCGATTTACCGGCTGAAGTGCGCGCTGTTCCCGACTGCGGCCAAGCCCGCGTGAGCTCACCGCTGCGCATCGCCACGCGTAAAAGCCAGCTTGCCATGTGGCAGGCTGCGCACGTCGCCACTCTGCTGCGCCAGGCACATACCGGCCTCGAGGTCGAACTCGTGCCCATGGTGACTCAGGGCGATCGAATTCAAGACCGATCGCTGGCCGCGATCGGCGGCAAGGGTCTGTTCATCAAGGAGCTCGAAGTCGCTCTCGAAGAGCAGCGTGCAGACATGGCCGTACATTCGATGAAAGATTTACCCGGCGACCTTCCCGAAGGATTGGTCATCGCCGCGGTGCTCGAGCGCGCGGATGCGCACGACGCTCTCATCGCTGCAAGCGCCGCGCGGCTGGATGATTTGCCGCATGGTGCTCGCGTAGGGACCTCCAGCCTGCGGCGGCAGGCACAGTTGCTGGCGGCGCGGCCGGATCTTCGCATTGAGCCGCTGCGCGGCAATGTGGATTCGCGACTGCGGCGCTTCGATGCCTGCGAATTGGACGCCATCGTGCTGGCCTGCGCGGGCTTGATTCGCTTAGGGCTGGAATCGCGCATCAGCGCACGCATCGCCACGGCGCTGTGTCTGCCGGCCGTCGCGCAAGGCGTGATCGGCATCGAGTGCCGCCGCTCCGACCCGCGAGCGCTCGAGTTATTGTCCGCGCTCGAGCACGGCGCTACTCGAATCGTCATGGATGCAGAGCGCGCCTTTGCGCACCGGCTGGGCGGCAGTTGCCAATCGCCCATCGCGGCGTATGCCAGGCTCGAGGGCGAGAACTTGATGCTCGAGGGACTGGTGGCGGAACCCGACGGCTCAAGGCTGCTGCGTGATAGACAATCGGGCAGCTCGAGGCATCCGGCTGCCTTGGGCGCGTTGCTGGCGGAGCGCATGCTGGCCGCGGGCGCGGGTCCGCTGCTCGAGCGGCTGCGCGCCGGCTGATTCCATGTCTGCCTTGCACGGTGTCGGCGTCCTGGTCACTCGGCCCGAGCAACAGGCGATGCCGCTGTGCCGGCTGCTGGAGATGCAGGGAGCGACCACCCTGCGCTTGCCAGCCATCGAAATTAAAGCGATCGGCGACAGGCGCGACACCGCGGCGCGGCTCGGTGCTCTCGAGAATTTCGATGTCATCATTTTCACCAGCGCCAATGCCGTGCGCTTCGGCGCCTCGCTGCTCGATCAGAAGCGCGATCTGACTCTGGCAGTGGTCGGACCCGCTACCGCCCGTGCCCTGAATCAAGCGGGTTATCGGGTGGCGGTGCAGCCGGCCGCAAACTTCGATTCGGACAGCCTGCTCTTGCATCCGCGGCTGGAACATCCGGCCGGCCGCCGCATACTCCTCATCAAGGGCAGCCACGGCCGGCCTTTCCTCGAAAGAGAATTGGTAAGCCGCGGCGCCGAAGTGGTGACCACAGAGGTCTACGAGCGCGTGCCCACCGCCCCGAGCAATGCCGTTCTGGCGGCGCTGCAGAGCAGCTTCGCCGCCGGTGCGGTGCAGGTGATCACCGCCACCAGCGTGGAGATAGGCTGCAGCTTGTTGAAAATCGCCGCGCGCGCCTTGCGCCGGGATTTCGAGCGCGCACACTGGCTGGTGCCCGGCGAGCGTGTCGCCGCAGCGTTGCGCGCCTTGGGACTGTCGGCGCCGCAGCTGGTGGCCGACTCGGCCGCAGATCAGGACTTGGTCGCGGCGCTGCTGCGCTGGCGCGCCACAGAATCCGGCGCGTAGTCGAAGGAATCGAAGAACAGGCGGTTCGGGTCGACTCCGCGTGCCGCGAAATCGCGCCGTACCGCGGCAATCATCGCCGGCGGCCCGGCCGCATAGACATCGTGCGCGCGCAAATCCTCGATATCTGCGAGCACGGCCTCATGCACCAGGCCGCGCCGCTGCGGCCATTCGGCCGAAGGTTCAGACAGCACCGGCACGTAGCGCAGACGCGGCGCCCGCCTGAGCAGTTCCTGCAGCACGTCCTGTGCGTACAGATCGCGCTCGCTGCGCACTCCCCAGTACACAGCCACGTCGCGTGGGGTGCCACTTGCGACCAAGTGCCTGAGGATGCTGAGCAGGGGAGCGATCCCCGTTCCGCCCCCGACCATCAGCATCGGCGCCGCGCCGGCGCGGTACACGAATTGTCCCAGGGGACCTTCGATGTTGAGCAATGTGCTGCGTGCGCTTTCGTTGAACAGCGGCTCAGAGAACTCGCCGCCGGCTACCCGTCGTACATGCAACTCCAGCGGCTGCGAGTCCTGCGGCGCCGATGCGATGGAGAAACTGCGGCGCCGGCCGCCCGGCAATATGACGTCGAGGTACTGGCCGGCCTCGAAATGGAAGTCTTCTGCGGCCGGCAGCTTGAGGTACAGGCCCATGACATCGTGCGACAGG
>JANYIY010000455.1 GCA_025358615.1 Gammaproteobacteria bacterium
CCGCGCCGCGCGCTTGGGTTAGCGCGTCCGCGGCCGGTTTGTTGACATAGCCCTGCTTGCCGGGTGCCGAGGAAATCACCGACAGCCAGACCACGCCGTTCTTTCGCGCCAACGCCTGAATGCTCTGCATGTTGCCGCTGGCGTAATGTTTGTGGGTAAACGGACAATCGGCGTTGGTCCATTCCAACACGACGGTTTTGCCGCGGTGCTGACTGAGTTCGACCGAGCTACCGCTGCTGTCCTTGGCGGTAAATTCGGGGGCCGGCTGGCCGATTTGCAGCGTGGCGCCGGCGGCAATGCCGGAAGCGGCGGCCGTGGCGATGAATAGCGCGGCCAGCGCCAAGCAATGGGTGCGAACACTACGAGTCAGGCTGATCACAGGCGTCTCCTTGGCGGACGTTGCCGCGGCAACGTCACAATGCGCTGGTATGCCTCCATTAGTCGGGCTGGCAGCGCCAGAGGTTCCCTGGCACTTTACGGGCCGGCCGTTTACAGTGGCGCCTCTCGAAAATCGTGTGGATTCAGCATCATGCGTTTTGGCACAGAGTACGGGGTGATCGTAATCGGCGGCGGCCATGCAGGCACCGAAGCCGCGCTAGCGGCTGCGCGCATGGGCCGACGCACCCTGTTACTCACGCACAATATCGAAACCCTGGGGCAAATGAGCTGCAATCCCGCCATCGGTGGCATCGGCAAGGGTCACCTGGTGAAGGAGATCGATGCCTTGGGCGGCGCCATGGCGCTCGCCACCGACGAGGCCGGCATCCAATTTCGTACCTTGAACTTGAGCAAGGGCCCTGCGGTGCGTGCGACGCGCGCGCAGGCCGATCGCCAGCTCTACAAGCAGGCGGTTCGCCGCAGGCTCGAAACCCAGCCGAATCTCGAGCTGTTTCAGCAAGAGGCGGCGGATCTGTTGCTCGAGGGCGAGCGTGTGGTGGGCGTGGTCACGCAAAGCGGCATCGAATTGCGTGCGCGCGCCATCGTTCTCACGGTCGGCACCTTCCTGGGCGGCCGCATTCATGTGGGGCTCGAGAGCCACGCCGGCGGCCGTGCCGGCGATCCGCCGTCGACCACTTTGGCTGCTCGCTTACGCGAATTGAATTTGCGCGTCGGGCGCCTCAAGACCGGCACGCCGCCGCGCATCGACGGCCGCAGTATCGATTTCTCGGTGATGCGTGAACAGCACAGCGATGAGCCGCGGCCTGTGTTCTCCTATCTCGGCAGTCGCGACATGCACCCGCGCCAGCTGCCCTGCCACATCACGGCCACCAACGAGCGCACTCACGACATCATTCGCGCGGCCACCGACCGTTCGCCGTTGTTCACCGGTTTGATCGAGAGCGTGGGTCCGCGTTACTGCCCTTCGGTGGAAGACAAGGTGGTGCGGTTCGCGGACAAACATTCGCATCAGATTTTCGTCGAGCCCGAGGGTCTCAATACCCATGAGATCTACCCCAACGGCATCTCCACCAGCTTGCCCTTCGACGTGCAATACGAATTCGTGCGCAGCATTGCAGGCTTCGAGCGTGCGCACATCACCCGTCCCGGATATGCCATCGAATACGATTTCTTCGATCCGCGCGATCTGAAGTACAGCTTGGAGAGTAAATTCCTGTCGGGCTTATTCTTCGCCGGCCAAATCAACGGCACCACGGGTTACGAAGAGGCGGCCGCTCAAGGGCTGATCGCAGGCGCCAATGCGGCACTGCTCGCCGACGCGCGCGATGCATGGTGCCCGAAGCGCAGCGAAGGCTACATGGGCGTGCTGGTGGATGACTTGATCACGCGCGGCGCCCCGGAACCGTATCGAATGTTCACCAGCCGCGCCGAATACCGCCTGAGCCTGCGCGAAGACAATGCGGACCTGCGACTCACGACCCAAGGCCGCACCTTGGGGTTGGTCGATGACGAGCGCTGGGCATTCTTCGAGCGCAAGCGTGACGCCGTCACAGGCGAGCTCGCGCGGCTGGCTGCGGCGCTGGTGCGCCCGGATGATGTGGACCAGGGCCTGCTCGCCAAGCTAGGGTCGCCGCTGTTGCGTGAGACGCATGCCTTGGATTTACTGCGCCGACCGGAGCTTGGTTACGACGATTTACAGCACGTTGCGCACAGCGTCGACGCGCCCTGGCAGGACGATGCGCGCCTCGAAGCCCAAGTGAAACTGCAGGTCGACGTGCAGGCGAAATACTCGGGCTATCTGAAGCGCCAGAACGAGGAAATCGAGCGTCAGTTGCGCCACGAAGAATTACGCCTGCCGCAGAACATCGACTACGGCGAAGTGAGCGGATTGTCGAACGAAGCGCTCCAGTGTCTGCGCGCTGTGCGTCCCGAAACCTTGGGACAGGCCGCGCGCATCCCTGGCCTGACCCCTGCCGCTGTGTCGTTGCTGCTGGTGCATTTAAAGAAGCGCGACCGCGCCGCTTGAGGCCGCCGGCGTTGGCGTACAACGCGTGGCACCCGTGGTCTACGGCAAGGATTCGCGCAAAAGCCTGCCATAATCCCCGGCTCGACAGACGCTCGGAGGTTGCCCCCGTGAACAATTTCTACGACTTTGCAGTGCAGGGTCTTGACGGCAGTTTGGATATCCTCAACCCCTTGCGCGGCAAGGTGACAGTGGCAGTGAACGTTGCCAGCAAGTGCGGCTACACGCCTCAATATGCCGGCCTGGAAGAGCTGTACCAAGAGCTCAAGGAGCAGAATTTCGTGGTGGTGGGATTCCCCTGCAACCAATTCGGGGCGCAGGAACCCGGCATTGCGGCGGAGATTCAAAGTTTTTGCTCGCTTACCTATGGAGTGAGCTTTCCCTTGTCCGAAAAAATTGACGTCAACGGTGCGCATCGGCATGCGCTGTACGCCTGGTTGACCGCCAAGGAAAATGGCTTTCCCGGCGATATTGGCTGGAATTTCGAGAAATTCCTCATCGATCGCAGCGGCCGGGTGGTGAGCCGCTACCCGTCGGGAATGAAGCCGACGGATTCCACCTTTTTGCAGGACCTAGCGGATGTTTTGTAGTGTGCGCGGGACGCAAATGCCGCCGCCGCCTTTAAGCGAGTGGCAATTTAGCCGTCCACTCTTTAACATCAGCGCACTATTCGATCCCGCAGCTCGGAGAATTAGATGCTTTCTCGATTGAATGGCCTGGCGTGGCTGGGCATGACGTTGAGTTTGAGTTGGTCGGTGGGCGCTCACGCCGCGGGCGATGGCGCCCCGGGCGACCCGGCGCTTGGCGAGAAGAAGTTCTACACCTGCTACGGCTGTCACGGCGTGGAGAACTATAGGAACGCCTATCCCGACTACGCCGTTCCGAAGCTGCGTCATCAACATGCCTCGTATATCGTTTCAGCGCTGCAAGCGTACAAAAATGGCGAGCGGCCGCACGCCACCATGCACGCGCAGGCGGCGTCGTTGAGCGATCAGGATATGGAAGATATCGCCGCCTATCTGCAGGGACCGGAGCCGACCAAGGCGACCTCCGCGGTGAAAGGAAAAACCCCGACGCAGGTGGCCGCCTGCGTCGCCTGTCACGGGGACAATGGACTGGGCGTGGCGGCGGAGCTCACGCCAAAGCCCGCCGTGATCGGCGGTCAGCATGTCGATTATTTGCAGCAGGCGTTGACGGCTTACCGCAACGGCCGCCGCAAGAACGTGGTGATGGGCGGCATGGCGCAGCTGCTCAAAACTGACGACGACGTCAGAATCGCGGCGGAGTATTTTGCGAATCAAGCCTCGCCGCTGACCACGGCAACCACCCACAGCAAGTAAGGCCGGTTCCGTTACGGCGTGGTAACGGGCGCCGTAACGGAACCGTAACGGAACCGTAACGGAACCGGATCAGTCGCTCAAGCTCACCAAGAATTGCGCGAACGTCCTGTAATAGGCGTCCCGATTCTGTTTCTTACGAAAACCGTGGCCCTCATCGACGGCCTGTAAGTACCACACGTTGCCGCCCTTGCTGCGCACCCGATTGACGATTTGCTCGGCTTCGCTCACCGGCACGCGCGGATCGTTCCTGCCGTGCACGATGAGCAGCGGGCTCTTGATGCGGTCGGCATTCGTCAGCGGCGAAATGCGGCGCAGATACGCCCGCATATCCGGATCACGTTCGTCGCCGTACTCCGCGCGCCGCTGATCCTGGCGGTAAGGCGCGGTATTGGTCAGGAAACTGATGAAATCGGCAAAGCCCGCCAAATCCACACCACCCCTCAGGCGCTCGCCGAAATTCACCAGCGTCGCGAGTGTCAAATACCCGCCGTAGGAACCTCCGGAGACCACGATATGCTTTGCGTCATAGGCGCTCTGCAGATCCAGCCATACCAGCAGAGCACCGACATCTTTGACGGCGTCCTCGCGCAACATGCCGTTGTCGAGCGCCAGATAGCTCTTGCCGTAGCCGGAGGAGCCGCGCACATTGGGAGCGACGACGGCATAGCCGAGTATGTTGACCACATACTGCAGCCACGGATCGAAGCCGGGCCGGAATTGCGATTCCGGACCGCCATGCAAAGTAATGAGCACCGGATGCGCGCCCGGAGTCGCCGGCTCATAGATATAAACCGGTATTTCACGCGCGCGCCCATCGCTGCGATCGAAAGTCGGAAAATGCGCCAGGCGCGGCGTCACGAATTTTGCGCTGTCCACCGCACCCGCCTCGCTGTGGGTCCAGGCTTCGAGAGTGTTTGCCGCCAGCGTGAGTACGTAGGCATCGCGCGGCCGATTGGCGGCCTCGAAGGCGAATACAAGACGATTGCCTTCCCAGTCAAAACTCAAGGAGCGGATCATGCCCGGCGCCGGAAGCTTGGGTGGAATCAGGTCTTGGTGGGCGCGCAGATCGAGCAGATTGAGCTTGTCGATGCCGGCTTCGTTGCTCATCTCCGGCCGTCTTTCCTGGGACGAGGAGGAGCTGGCGATTTCGCGCGACGGACATTACTTGGCGTATGTGAGCAACGAAGCCGGCATCGACAAGCTCAATCTG
>JANYIY010000247.1 GCA_025358615.1 Gammaproteobacteria bacterium
GTTGCTGCGCGGAGTCGGCGGCGGTGTTCACGGCGGTGATACTCTACAGGAGGCAGGACATGAGGATTAGGCGTGACAGGGGGCGAAAGCGGCCACGGCGCTGCCAGCGCCCTCCCCTGCTACGCTGTGATTTCTAGATCATACTTGTAATATATTGAATTATAAATGAATTGTGTAATGAGAACTCGAGCTCGAGCGACGCAATTCGGCACCGCCCCTCGAACTCCGAACGTCCACCCATGATGACCTCGCCAGCCCTTTACGGCGCCGTAGAGGCCGGCAGTACCAAGTTCGTCGTTGCCATCGCCGATGGCCGCGGCCAGATTCTCGCTCAAGAGCGCTTCGCCACGACAGATCCGCGTACGACACTCGCGGCCATGATCGACTTTTTGCGGCAACGGGCTGGGATCGCTGGGTCGTTCGCCGCCATCGGAGTCGCGTGCTTCGGTCCGATCGAACTGGACAGGTCGTCCGCCCGCTATGGCTTCATCGGCAGCACTCCCAAGGCCGGCTGGAGCGGCACCGATATCGCGGGTGTTCTCGCTCGAGAATTCTCCTGTCCGATCGGATTCGACACCGACACCAACGCGGCCGCGTTGGCCGAGCATCGCTGGGGCGCGGCGCGCGGCCTGAACCCTGTTGGTGGTGACCGTCTCGCCGCAGCGCATCGTCGCGGGCGGCGGCGTCATGAGTCAAAAGCGCTTGCTGCCGCTGGTGCATGAGCGAATGCGCCACTGGCTGGGCGGCTACATCGACCGCAGCGAAGTAGTCACCGAACTCGATCGCTATGTGGTGGCGCCCGGCTTAGGCGATGACGCCGGAGTCAAGGGCGCCTTGGCGCTGGCAATGGACGCGGCAGCAGCAACAGCATCCGCTGCAGCGCGAAATGGCGATAGCTCTGCAGCGTCAGAGCCTGTACTTCCGCCCAGTCGCAACCCGCGCTGACATCGAGAGAAATCCAGCCGTTGTGACCCATGTAGGGCGGGACGGTGTAGCGCGCGTCCATAGTCAACAAGCCTTGTTTGTCCACGCCCACCCAGAAGTTCAACGTCAGCCGCTTCCCATCATGGCGCGCCAAGGCAAAGGTCTTCTTACCGGCCTGCCACACCGGGTGTCCGAATTGACTCGTTTCATGCGCCTCAGGCAATGCGAGGCAGATCTTGCGAAAGGGCTCGAGCAGCGCCAGCGCACGCGGCGATTGCATCGGATCGATTTCACTGGCGGACAGGATTTTGTCGGGCGCCTTGAGCCGTGGGGTATTGCCGATACGGCTGCGCAGCGCGGCGGGCGCCACCTTCTCATAAGCCTCGCGCACCTGCTGCGCCACTTGTTTCCACGCGATGCCCTGGTCGAGTCTGACGCCCAGCCAGCCGCGGGGACCCACATAAGGCGGCACGAAGAAATGCCGAGGCTGCGCATCCACATAGTGTTCCTGCGCACCGGGCATGACGTTGAGCCATAGCGCGACCCGCCCATCGCCGTGGTGGTTCACGGCGTATGTTGCGAAGGTCTTGCCGCCGCGCACTCGAAAATTAGGCGAACCATGCGACAGAAACTCCTCCGCCTCCGGCAGCCAAAGACACACCTCCCGCACCGCCTGATGAATGTCACGTGCCAAAATACTCTCCGCGCGAGCCATTGGTAGTCGATGCTACATTGAGTGCCATGCGGGAATCATCAACAATCTCACCCCATAAGCGGCCTCTATTGCTGCTGTCGGGACTGCTGTGCGATGCGACGCTGTGGTCGGATATCCCAGCGCGCCTTGCGGATGTTGCCGATGTGCGCGTGCTGTCGTTTCGGGGATTTACGTCCATATCGCAGATGGCGGAGCACGTACTGGCGTCGGCGCCTGAACACTTCGCTCTGGCCGGTCACTCCATGGGCGGTCGAGTCGCCCTCGAAGTGATGCGTACCGCCCCGCAACGAGTCAGCGCACTGGCCCTACTCAATACCGGAATTCACGCCGTGCGCGACGGTGAGCCACAAAGTCGTAGCCGTTTGCTGCGACTCGCCTACGAACACGGCATGTCAGCACTGGCCGCCGAGTGGCTGCCGCCCATGCTGGCTGTAGGCCCGCGCAAGGCAGAGCTCATGGCGCGTCTGGTCGTGATGGTCGAGCGCTCGACTCCGGATTCGTATGCAGGTCAGATTAAGGCGCTGCTGAAGCGGCCCGAAGCCGCGACGGTACTGCCGACGATCAACGTCCCTACCTTGCTGCTCAGCGGCAGTGAAGATACCTGGTCGCCGGTGTCGCAGCACGAGACCATGCGCCGCAGAATTCCGCATGCCACCCTGTTTGAAGTGCATGGCGCGGCGCATATGGCACCGGTCGAGCGGCCGGACGCGGTCGCCCTGGCGCTGCGCGAATGGCTGGGGAAAATCTAGCCGCGTGCGATCGGCGCGCATCCGCCCCGATGCCGCGCCCCCAGGCCCGCGCGTTCTTGCTATAGTTTTTCGAAATGGGAGACGTAATGAAAGACAATCGCGCAGGTATTTGCACGCTGATCATGGCTTGGGTGATGACCTTGGGCTTGCCGGCCGCGGCATTCGCCGCCGATACCCTGCTCATACACGGTCACATCTACACCGGCAACAGCCAAGCGCCCTGGGCAACGGCATTGGCGGTATCCGCAACGCGGATCGAGGCCGTGGGTAGCGATGCCGCGATTCAGAAACACCGCAGCAGCCATACGAAGGTGATCGATCTGCACGGTCAAACCGTCATCCCGGGCGTCGTCGATTCGCACATACACCTGCTGTATGGCGCCTTTGCGCTGCATGGGCTGAACCTGTCCACGCCGCAAGCCAGCATCACGCCGGAAAAGCCGCAGCTGCTGATCGCCAAGCTCAAGGAGTACGCCGCCGCCAACCCGAAGGACGCC
>JANYIY010000255.1 GCA_025358615.1 Gammaproteobacteria bacterium
CCCTGGGCGGCCTTGATGCGTTCCCACTGCTCCCACGTGAACACAGCGGCGGGAAATTCCCGCTCCGCCAGCTGGTAGCACCAATTTCGAAATGCACCTTCGGTAAATTTCATGATGTTGCCCTTGTGCACAATGGTCACGCTCTTGCGCTTGTTGGCAATGGCGTAAGCAACCGCGGCGCGGAACAATCGATCCGTACCTTCCTTGGATGCGGGCTTAAGGCCGATTCCTGAGCTGTCAGGAAAGCGGATCTTGGCGAACTGCTTCGGGAAAGTTTGCTTGAACAGGTCGAGGAATTTCTTGCAGTCCGCCGAACCGGCTTCGAATTCGATTCCCGCGTAAATGTCCTCGGTGTTTTCGCGGAAAATGGCCATGTCGACTTTCTCGGGTGACTTGACGGGCGAGGGCACGCCTTTGAACCAGCGCACCGGCCTGAGGCACACGTACAAATCCAGCATTTGGCGCAATGCCACATTGAGCGAACGAATGCCGCCGCCGACCGGCGTGGTCAGCGGTCCTTTGATCGAGATCAGGTAATCACGGCAGGCCGTGACGGTTTCGTCGGGCAGCCAGGTGTTGTACGCCTTATTCGCCTTCTCGCCGGCGAACACTTCCATCCAATGTATTTTCCGCTTGCCGCCGTAGGCCTTTTGAATGGCTGCATCGAATACCCGTACGCTGGCTCGCCAGATATCAGGCCCGGTGCCGTCGCCCTCAATGAAAGGGATGATGGGTTGATCGGGCACATGGAGTTTGCCGCCGGTAATCGTAATCTTTTCACCCCCGGCGGGGACCTGCACGTGCACCGGCTTCGCATCAGACATTTGCATTGGCTCCTATAAATTCAAACGCAATGCTAGCATGCGCGATCAGTGCGTACGCTCACCTCGACACCCACGAAGGACGGCTTCCGCATGCCGGCGGAATTCGAACGGCATTCAGGCTGCTGGATGCTGTGGCCGGAGCGTACGGACAATTGGCGCGGCGGCGCCAAGCCCGCGCAGGCGGCGTTTGCGGCCGTTGCCGCCGCCATCGCCATCGCCGGCGGCGAGCCGGTGACCGTGGGCGTGTCGGCGGCGCAATTCCAAAATGCCCGCGCCCGATTACCGCACAGCGTGCGCGTGGTCGAGATGAGCAGCAATGATGCGTGGATACGGGACTGCGGGCCGACTTTCGTCATCGACGGCAAGGGGCGCCGCCGAGGCGTCGATTGGACCTTCAATGGCTGGGGCGGCCTTGACGGCGGGTTGTACTTCCCGTGGGATCGCGACGACGAGGTCGCGCAAAAGGTCTTGGAACTGGAGGGCGCGGATCGGTACCGGACATCGTTCGTGCTGGAAGGCGGCGCCATTCATGTGGACGGGCAGGGAACCTGCTTGACCACGGAGGAATGTCTGCTCAACCCGAATCGAAACCCAGGGCTGTCACGTTCCGAAGTCGAGGAACAGCTGCGCCGCTATCTCAGCGTTAGCAGGGTGATCTGGCTGGACAAGGGCGTGTACCTCGATGAGACCGGCGGCCACATCGACGAGCTCGGCTGCTTCACGAGCCCGGGGCATGTGGCTCTTACCTGGACTTTGGATCGCGACGATCCGCAGTATGAGATCTCACAGGATGCCTATCAGCGCCTGAAGCTGGCGCGCGATGCGCGGGGCCGCGAGCTCACCATTCACAAAATCCAGCAGCCGGGGCCGCTGTTCATGACCGCCGAGGAGGCGGCCGGCATCGACCGCCGCGCCGGCACGCACCCGCGCAAGGCCGGCGACCGGCTGCCTGCCTCGTACATCAATTTTTATATCGCGAATAAATGCATTGTCATGCCGCTCTACGATAAGCGGCATGATGCGGCGGCACAGCGCACGCTCAAACGCCTGTTTCCGACCCGTCGCGTGGTGGGAGTCGCCACCCGCGAGGTGCTGCTCGGCGGGGGCAATATTCACTGTATTACCCAGCAAGTCCCGCTTCCTAGGGTCCGCTAGCGCCGCAAAATGGAACTTTGCTGCGCGTAGACTCTCGAAAGTCTTTATTCTACGCACCCTAACTCCTTCTTACTCCCATAATATTGGAAGCTGTAGTGCACCCATTGCTCCGTCGATACGCTCGTAAATCATTGACCGCGCTCGTGTGCGCCGGCGCCGTCATCGCCGCCGGCTGTCATCACAACAACCAGAACAGCGGTTACGGCATTGCCTGGGTGACCTTGAGCGCGACGCCGGGTGATTTCACCAGCTACATAGTCAACGTCGATTCGGTGGCCTTGACCGGCGCCACCTACGGTGTGGTCACTCCCGTCAGGGCCATCGAGACCGTGGATTTCACCAAATTGAAGGACATTTCCGAGCTGTGGAGCTCGGCCAGCCTCCCCAACGACACCTACAAGTCGGCGACGATCGTTCTCGACTACACCTCGGCCAATATTTCCGTCATGGTCAACGGCGCACCGCAGAAGGCGAAGGTGGTGGACACCACCGGCGCCGCGGTGACCACGCAAACGATCAACATCACTTTCGATGCGCAACATCAGCCGACCATCCAGCCCACCCTGTCGTCGTCGAGCGCATTGCGCCTGGCCATCAATTTCAATCTCGCCGCCTCGAATGTGGTGAATTTGGCGACCAACCCGGCGACCGTGACAATCAAGCCCATCATGACCATCGCCACCGCCGCGCCTGATACGAAGCCTGTGCGCATCCGCGGCCCGTTGATCAATTCGAGCGTCGGGGTCAGTACCTATACGGTGTACGTGCGGCCCTTCTTCGACGAATTCAACAGCTTGGGCCAGCTCACGCTGTTCAACGACGCGAACACCGTGTACCAGCTCAATGGTGTGACGTATGTCGGGACGCCGGGCATCACTGCGTTGTCGCAAACGTCTGCAGGCACGACCGTTACCGCGGCGTACACGACATTCGAGCCGACGCCGACGCTGAATCCCGCGGTGACGGCGGGCAAGTTCAATTCACACTATGTGGTTGCGGGAAGCACCCTCGAGGACTTTTACACTCAAGGGCTCGAAGGCGATGTCATCAAGCGTAGCGGCAACACCTTGACGTTGCGCGGCGCCACCTTGCAGCTGAACGACGGCACGAGATCCTACGTCAATACGCCCGACGCGGTGGTTCTGGTGGGTCCGAACACCAGCGTCACGGCCGAAAAAAATACCACGACGACGAACCTCAATTACACCGACATTTCAGTCGGTCAGCACATCATTGCGCGCGGTATCTATTCGCTGCCGGCGTCCAAAGTCACGACGTTGGATGCCACCGGATCGTCCAGCACCAACACCGGGTCGGTGCGGCTGCAAACCACTGAGGTCTTTGGCCCCGTGGTGTCCGCGGGTGCGGGCGTCGTGGTACTGGATCTGCAGACCATCGAGAACTGGCCGGTGAGCATTTATGACTTCACCGGCAACGGGGCGGTTGCCGTATCCCCCACAGCCTACGAGATCAATTCGGGAACCCTCGCGCTACCCGCCGGCGCGGTGACCGGCAATCCGTTGTGGGTAGATGGCATAAGCGCGCCCTTCGGCTCCGCGCCGCCGGATTTCCTGGCGACTTCCATCACTGCCGAACCGTCGGTTCCAGCCCGCTTGCAGGTCGCCTGGGTCGCTGCCGGGACCATCACGCCCTTCGCCACCCTGACGGCCACCGGCTTGACCATCGATGTCGCGAATGCGAGTTACAGCACCGGGTCGATCATCATCGGATCCGAGAGCATCGACCTGAAGTCCTTGGTGGCGACGCCGCAGATCGTTCCGCAGGCGGTGCCGGCCGGCACTACCGGGCTACCCCCGGTATTTCTGCCTTCGTTCTCCATCGGCAACCTGTCGGGGGCGAATACCACGAGCGTCATGGTGTTCAATGCCTTCGCGGGGTTCGTCACTCAGGTCCCCAATTCCATCGTCGCGGCGACGCCGGCCTTCAAATTCGTGGCGATGGGGGTGTACAACCGTGGCACCAACACCTTTACTGCTTCCAGTATCGACGTCGTGAACTAAACTAGCTTCCCACATGGGGAAGCTCATCGCACGACATGGACTGGCCTGGGCGCTCGGCGCCCTGTGGCTGTGTTCGTTCGAATCCCAAGCAGCGTCGCAGCAGCTTTCCGGCACATCGCCCGCGACTCGCCCGCGGATCTGTCTGGTATTGTCCGGCGGCGGCGCGCGTGGCATGGCGCACATCGGCGTACTGAAGGTCCTCGAGGACCTGAAAATCCCTATCGACTGCATCGCCGGCACCAGCATGGGCGCCATCGTCGGCGGGCTGTATGCCAGCGGCATGACGGCGCAGAAAATCGACGCCACCATGCGCTCGGTGGATTGGCAGGAGGCGTTTCGCGACGCGCCGCCGCGCCGCGACCTCGCGTTCAGGCGCAAACAAGATGACAGTAATTTCCTGGTGCGCCTGCCGCTGGGTCTCAAACACGGCAAGATCCTCCTGCCGAAGGGCTTCATCCAAGGGCAGAAGCTGCAGGAGACGCTGCGTCAGCTGACCCTGCCGTTCAGCAACAGCACGGATTTCGATCAGCTACCCACGCCATTTCGCGCCGTGGCAACGGATTTGGAAACCGGCAATGCCGTGTTGTTGGACAATGGCGATCTTGCCATTGCCATGCGCGCCAGCATGTCGGCGCCGGGCGTATTCGCGCCGGTCGAAGCCAACGGCCGGCTGCTGGTCGACGGCGGATTGGCCGAGAATTTGCCCATCAATGTGGCTCGTGCAATGCACGCGGACATACTCATCGTCTCCGACGTGAGCTATCCGCTACAGCCGCGGGCCGCGCTCGATTCGGCGCTGTCGATATCCAACCAAATGCTCGCTATTTTGCTGCGCAAGGACTCTGATCGGCAGCGCGCCAGCTTGAGTCCACGGGACATCTTGATCGTGCCGGAGTTGGGGCCGGCCACCTCGACCGACTTTGCCGCTGCGAACAAGGTGATCGTTCGCGGCGAGGAGGCGGCGCGCGGTTCGCTCGCCAAACTGGCGGAGTTCAGCGTCGGCGATGCGGCCTATCGCGAGTACCTGGCACGCCGCGCCGCGCGCGAACCAGGCTTGCTGCCGATTCAATTCGTGCGCGTGGACGAGCAATCCAAGCGCTATGAAAAAACCATCATGGCGGAGATGCAACCGTTGGTGGGCAAGCCGCTTGACTTGGATCAGGTGGGCAGGCGCATTACGGAGTTGTACGGACTTGGGAATTTCGAGACGCTCGACTACAGCCTGGCCGAACGGCCTGCGGCGCCCGCGAATCCAGGTGCCGATGCCTCCAACGCGGCCGCCGGCACGGAGGAGTCGGGATTCGAAGTACGTGCGCGCCGCAAATCTTGGGGCCCCAATTATCTGCGCTTCGGCTTGAATTTGGCGGACGATTTTCAGGGCAACAGCCGCTACAATGCGGCGGCGCGTTTCGTTTTGACCGAGATCAACGAGCTCGGCGCGGAGTTCTTGACCGACGTGCAAATCGGCAGCGATCCGAAGGTGGTCAGCGAATTCTATCAGCCGCTCAATGCATCACGGACTTGGTTCGTGGCTCCAAGTGTTCGGATTGAGGCGCGCGATCTGCCGATCTACGTGAACAATATCCAAGTGGCGGATTTTCGGGATCGCGAGGCGGAAGCCGACATCGATTTTGGACGCGATCTCGGCAACTGGGGCGAAATCCGCGCGGGAATCCATCGCACCAACGGCGCCACCCGTGTGCGCTACGGCGACCCGGGCTTGGTTGAAGAGCAGTACAACAACGGCGAGTATTTCTTCAAGTTCAGCTACGACCGCTTGGACAATGTGCACTTTCCGCGCGAGGGCCAGACCTTTAGCCTGCAGTGGGATGCGAACCGCAGCAATCTGGGCGCCGACATCGTCTCTGATCGGATGAAGGCGGATTGGTTGATGGCGCGTTCGGTCGGGCGCAATACCATTCTGCTCTGGACTTCGTTGGGGACTACGTTGGATGGCAAATTCCCAGCCACCGCATTGCCGGAGTTTTATTCCCTGGGCGGATTCTTCAATATGTCGGGTCTCGCACCCCAGTCGCTGATCGGGCCCAACTATGCCATCGGCCGGGCGATTTACTTTCGCAAGATCGGCCGCGGCGGCGAGGGTTTTTTCGAATTTCCCGCCTACCTGGGCATGTCGTTCGAGGTCGGCAATACCTGGGAGCGCCGCGGCGACATAAGCTTTGGGTCGGCACGCAAGGATGCGTCGGTATTCGTCGCCTTCGACACGTTTCTCGGGCCGGTTTACCTGGGATCCGGCTACGACCAGGCTGGAACTGCTGCGTTCTACCTGTTCTTGGGGCGTACTTTTTAGGGGCTGGCGCCCCGGCTTTAACGGGGGCGAGGCGCCCCCGCCCTTGGATGTTTAAGAGTCAGAGGGGCTGGCGCCCCGGCTTTAACGGGGGCGAGGCGCCCCCGCCCTTGGATGTTTAAGAGTCAGAGGGGCTGGCGCCCCGGCTTAA
>JANYIY010000266.1 GCA_025358615.1 Gammaproteobacteria bacterium
AGGCGCCGCATGCGCGAGCTATCCAAGGGCATGAAGACCCAGGTGCACTTGGCCCTCACCATGGCCATCGACGTCAAGCTGCTGGTGCTCGATGAACCGACCTTAGGTCTGGATATTCTCGCGCGCAGCACCTTTTACGATGCGTTGGTGAATGACTACATGGACGAGACGCGGACCATATTGATAACCACCCACCAGGTGGAAGAAGTCGAGAATTTGCTGACCGATGTGTTGTTCATCGACAAAGGGCACATCGTGCTTGACTCCTCGCTCGAGGACATCGCCACGCGCTACGCTGCGGTCGCGGTTGCGGCCGACGCCGCCGACGCTGCGCGCGCCATGAAGCCGTTTTACGAACGCCGCATGCTCGGCAAGGTGGTGATGTTCTTCGAACATCCCGAGCTTGAGAAACTTGCCGGATTCGGCGAGGTGCACACGCCGAGCGTCTCGGATCTATTCGTCGCCAAGCTGTCGGGAGCCGCCGCATGAACAACTATAGCTGGCTGATTCGCCGGGAATTTTGGGAAAATCGTGCGATTTGGATGTTCCCGGCAGTGCTCGGCGGATTTATGTTGCTGGCGGCGCTGTTCAGTAAGATCGAATTGATTTCGCTGCCGGCGCAGATTCCGAGCCAGGCCGTGGGTCAGGCCTTCCTGGGACTCGTGGGGGCGATTTTCTTCGTCGTCATGGCCATCTATTCCACCTGGTACCTGCTCGATTGTCTGTATGCCGACCGCAAGGACCGCAGCGTGCTGTTCTGGAAGTCGCTGCCGATATCGGACGCTGCTACGGTGCTGTCGAAGCTGGCGATCGCCATTATCATCATACCCCTGGTGTATGCGGTGGCCGCGGATCTGACCACGCTGCTGATGGCATTCATTATTTCCGTGCGCGCCAGTTCCTTCATCGGCGGTGCGCTGTGGCACGGCGACGCCTGGCTGCAACTGCAGGGCCTTTGGCTGTATCTCATCTTTATCGCCGCCGTCTGGTACTTGCCGCTGAGCGCCTATCTCATGGTCGTGTCGGCATGGGCCAAGCGCGCCGTCATGCTCTGGTCGCTGCTGCCGCCGCTGGCGCTGGTGCTGGCCGAGCGCCTGTTCATGGGCACTCATGTGATAGCGAGCGTGCTGGCGGGGCGATTGGTTTTGCCGGTGGAGGCGTTCAACGCCAATCCCGGCAGCGCAGCTTGGGTCACCACGGTGATCGGTCAAGATACCATCCGCACCCCGAGCAGCATTTGGAGCTTCCTCAACATCGGCGGCTTCCTGTCCAGCCCCGAGACCTGGATCGGCGTCGCGATCGGAGTTTTGCTCATTGTCTGCGCTATTCAACTGCGTATGCGGCGCACCGAGATCTGATAGGGGATGCGCCGCGTAATCGTAGCCGCGGCCGCGATCCTAGCGGTGGCCTGCGGGCGAGCGCGGGCCGCTGAATTCTTTGCCACCCGCGACCAAAATCCGCTGTTGCGGGGCTTCTACCTGCCGCTGCCGAGCGATACGCGCCGCGACGCCGAGGCGGTCGTGTCCGCCACGCTGCTGGTCAGCAACACGCTCAATGTGGAAACCCACTCGCGTGAAACCTTGTTCGTGGACGGCGAGAGCATCGCACTCGACCTCGCCTATGAGAATTCACTGGCTGCGAATTGGCGTTACCGCTTCTCGCTGCCGGTGATCCACGACAGCGGCGGAATACTCGATTCCGTCATCGATGTCTGGCACCAAGGTTTCGGCTTCTCGAGGGGCAACCGGCCCTTCTATCCGAAGCGGCAGCTGGATTATTCCTATTCCGGCGTGGCCAATATCGACCTGCATCACTCGCAGACCAGTGTTGGAGATTTCGCGGCCGACATGGGTTGGTACGCCCTGGACGACGCGCGGCGAACTTTGTCCGTTTGGGGAGGCCTCAAGGCGCCCACCGGGAAAGTAGCGGATCTGACCAGCGACGGCGCCTGGGACGGCGCTCTATGGGTGCACGGCGCGATGCGCTGGCCGAAATGGCAACTGGCGGCCGAACTCGGAGTTGCGCAGCCCTTCGGCGACGAAATCTTCGCGGGGGCGGCGCACAAGGACTCGGTGTTCGGGCGGTTCGCCGCGACCCGCACCGTCGGTCACCTTTGGTCGCTGCGCGCTCAACTCGATGGGCAAACGGGTCACGTCGCCGGCAGCGATCTGCGTTTTATCGGGCCCAGCTTGCAATTGACGCTAGGTGCGGTGCGTGCCTTGAAGGGCCAATGGCACATCGATATGGGATTCGCCGAAGACGTTGCGGTCAACACCGCTCCCGACATCACCTTCTTCCTTGGGATTCACGACTAAGCGGTGCAAAATAGCCGCCTTTAGTTCGAACTCGATCTCTCGAAGGAGCGCCGATGTACAAGACCAAGATTGACCTGTCCGAGAAAGTCCGCCGCAATGTCATTTTGATATTGAACGGTCGATTGGCCGATGCCATCGATTTGCAGAGCCAGATCAAGCAAGCTCACTGGAACGTCAAGGGCCCGAACTTCATTGCCTTGCACGAGCTGTTCGACAAGATTTCGGATCTGGTGCTGGAGCAGATAGACGAAATCGCCGAGCGCGTCACGGCCCTGGGCGGTACCGCAGAAGGCACGGTGGCCGTCGCCGCCAAGCGCAGCAAGCTGAAAAATTATCCCTTGAGCATCACCGCCGGCAAGGATCACTTATTCTATTTATCTACCCAGCTGTCGGTCTTCGGCAAGGCGGCGCGGGCGGCGATCGATGACACGGCCAAACTGGGCGACGCGGATACCGCCGACCTATTGACGGCAATTTCCCGCGCCGTCGACAAGAACCTCTGGTTCATCGAGGCACACCTGCAGGAGAAGGCTTGATGTCCGTTCCCGCCCAAGATGTCCCCCAGGAGCCGGGCCTTGAAGCGGCGCTCACCTTGTTGCGCGGGCTGCTCACGGCCGGCGAGACCCTGGAGGCCTGGGCGGTGCAACACCGGCTGTTCGCGCTGACGCATCGCCGCGCCTGTATTGCCGCCACCAGCGGGCGTTTCATAACGCTCAAGCGGCGCCTGCTCGGCGGCTATGAGTCGGCCGACATTCGCTGGCAGGACCTGAAGGAAACCCGCATCAGCGCTGGAATTCTCTCCGCCGATCTAACCTTGGTCGCACAGACCAGTTCGGACCTCAACATCGGATCCGAAGTGAATCGAGTGTGGACTTTTGCGGGATTGCGCAAGGATCAGGCGCAGGCCATGTATCGCATTTGCCAGCAGCATGACCAGGTCTGGCGCGAGAAGCGCCGCATCCGGGAACTCGAGGAACTGCGCGCCAAATCCGGCGGCGTGCAAATCGGCACGGGTCAAAGCGCCTATGCCGGCACGGATGCGGCCGCCGTGGACTCGGAACCCGCCCGGCGCCTGCGCCAGGCGCGCGAGATGCTCGACGCCAAGCTCATCAGCGACTCCGAGTTCGAGTCGATCAAGGCGAAGATCGTCTCCGGGCTATAGCTCACCCCAAGAGGTACGCGAAGTAGCTGTTGCGCAGCCGATTGAGTGGGTCGGTTCTTTGGCGCAGCGCGCGAAATAATTTGGCGCGTTCGCCGAAAGATTTGGTCACGTGCTCGACCTGCAATGCGCGCGTTTGATTGAAGGTGGGTGTGCCGCCCAAGCCGGAGGCGAAATCGTTGAAGTCGATGAGGAAATCATCCCACCCCGAGTCGCCCGAAGAGGAGGGCTCCAGTGTGAACATGGGGCCGGAATAGCTGACGCTGAACAGGGAGCCGCGATCCTGATGCAAACGGTTGCCGCCGCTGACCACGTTGGAACGGTAGCGATGCTCCTTGTAGTAGGCCTTGCAGAAGTCAAAGTACTCGGCCAGCATTTTTGGATAGTCGGCCTGGGGGAATGCCCACAGACTGTAGGTGTGGCGAGCCTTCCACGCTTCGGCCGGCATGTCGCGCATCCACTCGTGGGCATATAGCACCACACCGCGAGCCGCCCGATCCAGCGTGGCGCGCAGCGCGCGCTGCATCCCCGACAGCATCACATTGCGCAGGCCGGGCGAGGCCAAGACGCTGCCGACGGTGGAACCGAAAGCCGGCAACACATTGCGCATCACGGAATTGCGTACCTGCCAGATTCCTGAACGGCTCACGGATGCCGCCTCGTCGAGCGTTCGGCGCTCGACGGTGATCTTGTCGGTGAAGGGTGAGATATGCAACCGCAAGGCACCCGGCGCCTGCACGAGGGACGTGAAGCGGGCGGAGAATTCCTTGAGGGACAGCACCTGATAGTCGATTTTGACCGGCGTCAGCGGCCGCACCCGCAGCACCACTTCGTGCACCACGCCCAACAAGCCGAAGCTCGACCGCAGCACGCGCATCAGATCCCGCTCGCGCTCCGTGACGACCATTTGCTTGCCCTGTGGCGTGATCAATTTGATTTCCGTGACGCAGGATGACATTTGCGCCATGCCTGGGTCGTACGAGGCCTGCGGCAAGGTGGTGACGGCTACGGCGCCCAGGGAAATCTGGCCGATTTCCGGGGTCAGGGGCAGTTCGAGGCCGCGTTCGGTGAGCGCATGCACCAACGTGCCGACGCGCACCCCCGCCTGGGCCCTGACGAAGGTCTCGCCGAATTCAAGGATCTTATCGAGTCCACCGGTATCGACCGTGGTGCCGCCGTCGCCGCCCACGCAGCGAGTCTGCGAATAGTCCGCGCCGACGACGCGAACCGGGGTCGGGTAGCTCTTGCTCTTGCCGAGGAGAATGGGAATGTCCTCGAAACGCTTGACCTTGAGCACCATCCTCGGCCGGCGATAAAGACCTGATGCGTCCGCGCCCGGCGAATGAGTGACTTTACTGACCATGTGCTTCCCCCCGGAAGACAAAACAAATCGAAAAAAACGCGTACTGTCAGGGGGACACAAAACCGGACGGTTTTGCCGTGCGTAATAGCACTATAGGTTACTGGCGACCCCGCTATCGTCAGGCTTCCTATTGAGAAAGCCCCTTAGACCGGTGGTTTTGCGTCCCCACCTTTCGGCGGGTTTGCCCTTGAACAGCCCCGCTACTATGCGACGGGTCCGGCATCCCTGTAAAGGGCTTTTTTAACCCATCAGGAGGAGAGTTTCGGCGTGTTCGACTGCCTCGGGCGTGCCGCACACCACCACCACATCCCCCTCCTTGAGCACGGTATCCGGGCTGGGTTCGCGTCCGACGATGCCGTCGCGCCGCACCGCGCTGACCGCCGCCCGCGAGCCGCGGGCGGCGAGGTCGGCTATGCTGCGCCCCACCGCCCAGGCCTGCGGCGGCAGAATTACGCTGTGCAATTCCTCGCGAAAGGCGTGACTCTCGTCGAGGTGCTCGGCGTCTGCAGCGCGGAAGTACTGGCGCAGCATGCCGTAGCGGCTGCTGCGAATATCATTGATGGTGCGGATCACTCGCGGCACCGGCAGCTTGAGCAGCAGCAAGAGGTGCGACAGCAGCATCAAGCTGGCCTCGAAGGTCTCCGGCACCACCTCGGTCGCGCCGGCCAACTGCAACTGCTCCAGCTTGGTGTCGTCCTGGGTGCGCACCAGAATCGGCACGTCCGCCCGCAGTTGGCGTATACCCCTGAGGATACGCAGCGCCACTTCCGGGTTTGCAAAGGTGATCACCACGCAGCTGGCGTGCGCCATGCCGACGTTTTCCAGCATCTTAATCTCGCCCGCATCGCCATAGATCACCGGGTCGCCGGCCTGTCGCCCGGCGCGAATACGGTAGGCATCGAGGTCGAGGGCGATGTACTCGAAGCCGGTTTGCTCGAGCACCCGCGCGATATTCTGGCCGACACGCCCGAAACCGCAGATGACCACGTGATCGCGTTCGGCAACAGCGAGGGTGGCCGCGGTTTCGCGCATGGCTTCGCTGTGCGGCGGCCCTGATTCTCCGAGCAGCGCGCGCGTGATGCGTCGATTGTGACGGATGAGCAGCGGCGACAGGACCATGCTCAATACGATGGCAGCTAACAGCGACTGGGCCACGCCGGGATCGAGTAATTCGTGCCGCAATACCAAAATCAGCAGTGCGAAACCGAACTCCCCGCCCTGGCTCACCACCACGCCCGTGCGCAGGGATTTGAACCAGCTCCCAGTTGCCGGCTTCGTGACCACGGTGACCACCGCTGCCTTGAGCAGCAGCATACCGGCGAGAATCGCGGCCACCAAGGGAAAGTGCCGCAGCAGCAGCCCGACATCCAGCAGCATGCCGACGGTGATGAAGAACAGGCCCAACAAGACTTCCCGATACGAACGGATTGTGGCCTCGATCTGGTGCCGAAATTCGGTTTCCGCGAGCATCATGCCGGCAAGAAAGGCGCCAAGCGCGAGCGACAGCCCCACGGCGTGGGTAGCCCAGGCCGAGGCCAGCACCGCCAACAATACCGCCAATGAAAATAACTCGGCGGAGCGCACCGAGGCGATGGCGAGAAACAGGGGCCGCAGCAGCCAGCGTCCGGCGGCCAGCACCAACAACAGGGCGAGGACGGCAATACCGATGGCGCCGCCGATATGTTTGGCATCCGCGGCGGCACCGGTTCCAGTCAGCACCGATACCAGGGCCAGAAACAAGGGAAAGCTCAGATCCTGAAACAGGCAAATCGCCACCGCCAGGCGCCCGTGCGTACGGTTATTCTCCGACTGCTCGGTGAGCTGCGAAATAATGATGGCCGTCGAGGACATTGCGACGGCGCCGCCGAGCACCACTGCGACAGCCGGGACCACATCGAAAATCACGGCCAGCCCTAAGGCCACGATGGCCGTCGTGATCAGCACCTGTGCGCCGCCGACGCCGAGCACTTCCCAGCGCATAGCTACCAGGCGCGGCAGCGAGAACTCCAGCCCCAGAGTGAACACCAGGAACACGACGCCGAAGTCGGCCAGCAGCTGCGTGGTCTCGCTATTCTGAGCCAGCGCGAATGCATGCGGTCCGAGCAGCATCCCGACCGCGAGATACCCCAGAATCGCAGGCAATTTAAGCTTACGCACCCCCGCGACCACGCACACCGATGCGGTGAGCAGAATCAGGATCTGTAACAGCGGATCGCTATGCATCATGTCCTCGAACTTACGGAAAGCGCCGGCACCAGCCTGCTAGCATATAGCGATGAGTCCAAGTATGACCGTCCTCGAGCTCGAAGGAGAAGGCGACGACTGGCGCTTGCACCTCGGCGGCGATTGGTCATTGGCGGCGCTGACGCAAATCGAAGCGCAGCTCAAGCATATTCCCGGCGGATTACACGGCACGCTGGTCTGCGATTGGTCGCGCGCCGAACACCCCGGGATCGGCCCGGTGTGGGCATTGCTGCTGCACTTGACCGGCCTCGGCGCATCGCGCCTCGGTATCAGCCACACCGGCGATCCGCCGCATTTCTTGGAGTTACTGCAAAAACTCCAATCGGGAGAGCACGCAGCGCCGGCTCCAATCCACGACGGGCCGAGTTTGGAAGAGTCCGTCGGCAAGGTCGGGCGTTGGGCGGTACTGCAGGGAAGCGAAGCGCGCGCCGTGATCGGCTTCTTCGGCCGCATCGTCACGGTCTTCAGAGAGATGTTCTCCCGGCCCCGCGCGCTGCGCCCTTCGTCACTGGCGCGGCATCTCTATGAGACCGGCGTTACCGCCATCCCCATCGTATCGCTCATCGCCTTTCTCATCAGCGTGATCGTGGCCTATCTGGGAGCGCAGCAACTGAGCCGCTTCGGCGCCGACATCTTCGTGGTGGATCTCGTCACCATTTCCGTGCTGCGGGAGATGGGAGTGCTGTTGACCGCCATCATCGTCGCGGGCCGCTCCGGCAGTGCCTTTGCCGCGGAGATCGGTGTAATGCAGCTCAACGAGGAGACGGACGCGTTGCGCGCGATGGGGATGAACCCGATCGAGCTGCTGGTCGTGCCACGGGTGCTTGCGCTCGTTATTGCGCTGCCCCTGCTGACCGTGGTTGCGGACGCCATGGGACTGGCCGGCGGCGGATTGTTGTCCCTGTTGAACCTACACATTCCATTGCCGCAATACATCAGCCGGTTGCGCGAGTCGCTCTCGCCCACGACTTTCTGGTCCGGACTGATCAAGGCGCCGGTATTCGCCCTGTTGATTGCCATGGTCGGAACCTACCGCGGCATGCAGGTGCGCGATTCCGCGCGCGAACTCGGACGCCTCACCACGGTCGCCGTGGTTCAGTCCATATTTCTGGTCATTCTCGCCGACGCACTGTTTGCCATCCTGTTCGTGCAGATCGATTTCTGATGGCCGCATCCATCGCCGCAACGGCTGCCGTGCCGGTGATTCGCGTGCGCGGCCTCGTCAGCCGCTTTGGCGCGCAGGTGGTGCACAACGGGCTCGACATGGACGTAGTGCCGAACGAGATCTTCGGCATCGTCGGCGGTTCGGGAACCGGCAAGACGGTGTTGTTGCGCACGATATTGGGATTGCGGTCTCCCGACGCCGGCACGGTCGAGATGTATGGCCAGGACGTGCAACGGCTGGCCGCCGTCGATCGCAGTTCATTGGTGCGCAGTTACGGCGTGACATTTCAAAACGGCGCCTTGATCTCGTCCCTGACCGTCGCGCAGAACATCCAATTGCCGCTGCGCGAGTACTATCCAGCGTCGGAGAGTACCCTGGAGGAACTGGCGGATTTGAATTTGGCGCTGGTGGGCTTGGCGCACGATGACGGTAAGAAATTTCCTTCGCAATTGTCCGGTGGCATGGTCAAGCGTGCCGCACTGGCGCGGGCGCTTGCTCTGGAGCCCAAGCTCTTGTTCCTCGACGAACCCACCGCCGGCCTCGATCCAATTTCCGCCGCGGCCTTCGATGAGCTACTGTTGTACCTTCACTCCCAGCTGCGGCTCACCGTGGTCATGATTACTCACGATTTGGATACCTTGTTTCTAACATGCAGCCGGGTTGGGGTGATCGTCGATGGGCATATGATTACCGATACCCTGGACGGCTTGCTGCAGAACCAGACGCCGTGGATACGCGATTATTTTCACGGTGCGCGGGCGCGCGCCGCCGGTGGGCCGGCCGCCGCCAAGGACACGCATGGATAGGGATGCAAATTACGTGGCCGTGGGCGCATTCGTGCTGTTGGTCATCGCAATGGCGGTGTCGTTCGTACTTTGGTACTCGAACAGCCAAGACAAGCGCATCTACTTGCGCTACGAGATTTACTTTCCTGGCAGCGTCAGCGGGCTGACCCAGGGCAGTCCGGTGCGCTACTTGGGCGTCGATGTGGGCAAGGTGTATCGCATCATGATCGATCCGCAGCAACGCAACCGGGTGCTCGTCATCGCCGATATCGAAGCCACGGCGCCCATCGATGGGCGCACCCAGGCGTCCTTGAGTCTGCAGGGGATCACTGGCCTGTTATTCATCGATTTGGAGCAGGATCGCAAGTTGAAGGTGCCGGGCGAGCTGGTCGACGGATTGCACTACCCTGTAATTCGCTCCGCGCCGTCGGATTTTGACGTGTTGCTGAGCAACCTGCCGCAACTGACCACGCACCTGGTGGAGCTGGTGGAGCGCTTCAATGAGGTGTTCAGCGACGAGAACGTTCATTCGTTCAAGGCCACCCTTGAAAATGCGCGGCTGGCCAGCGAACGCCTGCCCGGCGTGGTGCGCGAGGTGCAGGAATTGGTGGCGGATGCTCGCCGTACCACCCAGGAAGTGCAGGGCGCCGCCGCCGACTTGCGCGGAATCGAGGCACACACCGCTCCCGACATAGAATCTGCCATGGCGAACATCCGGCGTGTCTCGGACAATCTGGCGAAGACCTCGGACCGCTTGGAACACTTCGTAGCCGACAACGAGCCCGGCGTATCGCGTTTCACGCATCAAAGCCTGCCGGAACTCGAACAGCTGCTGCGCGAAAGCCGCCAGGCCGCACGGGATTTTCGCGACCTGTCGCGTAGCTTGAAGCAAAATCCCTCGCAGCTCATCTATGAGCCCAACTACCGCGGCGTCGAGGTGGCGAAGTGACCGGCTTGAGGAGTGTCGCGCCGCTGCTGTTAGCCGCGGGCGTGGCCGCGTGCGCCACGGCGTGTACGGGTTCGCTGTTCCAAAGCAAGGCCGCGCCCCCCACCATTTACTTGTTGGGGGCCGGATCAGCGGCGCCCGGCGCGGCGGCGCCCGGCGCAACGGCGCCCGACGCAATTCCCGTGGATCTGGCGGTGCTCAAGCCGCGCATGCGGCCGGGTTTGGAGACCGACCGCATCGCCGTGCTGTATCCGGATCGACGCCTGGATTACTTCGCCGATGCGCGCTGGAACGGTACGCTCGGCGAGGTGCTGCAAGACGTCGCCGTGCAGGCGTTTCATGCCCGCGCCGCCCTGCGCAATGTCAGCGGCGACGCATCGGTATTTGCCAGCGCTTATTGGCTGGAAATCCAAGTCACAGACTTTCAAGCCGAATATCCGGCCGGAGCGAGCGGGCCACCCACGGTGCACGTGCATTTCCTCGCACTGCTTGGCGATTCCGGCGACCGGCGCATTCTCGGGCAGTTCGAGGCGAACGCGATTCAGCCCGCCGCTGAGAATCGATTAACCGCGATCGTCGACGCCTACGCTCGGGCCAGCGACGCGGCAATCGCAGAGATCGTTGCCGGCGTCAGCGCGACTCTTGCCAAGACGTCAGTAGCTCGATAGCCCGGTGGCCTCCGCGAACCGATAACGCCAATAGGCGGTGGCGCCCTCATCCGCGCCGCCGGGACGCGTGGTCGCTGCCGCCCAAATGCCGTCGAAGTACTCTAAAACAGCGCGCCCCGGTGCCGCCCGCAGGGGCATGCGCAGCTCCACGCCGGCCTCGAGATTCTGGTCGGCGAGATTACGACGGGTGAAGTTCGCCGAACTTACATTCAGCCACAGATCGTTACGGTGCCGCACCGCGAGCAGCGACAGGCGCGGCGCGGGCGGGTCATCCGGATACCAGCGCACTTCAATGCGGCCGCCGCCGTCCCGCAGGAGTTCATCGGCCACCGCCCGGTTCGGTAGGCGATTCCGGAACAACAGCACCCGCAGCTGCGCGCCGCGCCATGCGGCCGCTATGGCCGCGGCGATCAAGGGGCGATGACTCAAGTCTCCCACCGCGAGGTTGATCTGATCGTCCCTGCCCGCCGCCGCCACGGCGTCGAGCAAGGCGGTCTCGATGCCGCCCTCGGTCAGAAATCGCGCATCGATGGAACCCAAGCCGCCGCCGTCCATATGGGCGGCGACGGGCAGACGATCGTCATCGGTCGACCACTTGGCGATTTGCAACTCGCTGATAATCATTGCGCGGGCGAGAGATCCCTTGAGTGCCAGGCCCGCGGCGGCGGCGGTGGGCGCGATAATGGCGCTCCAACCGCCGGAACCATCGTCCGCCACCAGTAGTTGCCGCTGATTCGCCTTGCAGTTCTGCATGCGCGACCAGGACCGCAGCGTGACCTGTCCCGGCGCCTCGTCGAACGGGTCGCTCCACCAGCCGAGCAATAGCCGCCAGACGGCGGAATACAGAGGGTTTGAATCGCGCAAGCGATCGAGATCGACACGCGCGACAACGATGCCGGCCTGCTCCAAGGACGCGAGAAATGCGGCGGGAGTGCCGCCGAATGCCTCATTGGCCGGGTCGGTCACCAGCACGATCTTGATGTTGGGCCGCGCGCGCTTGCGCGCCAACAAGCGCTGCGCCAATTCGCGACTCACGGGCGAGCGATCGACCACGATCAACTGCTCGGCACGATCGATTGCCGCGGCATCGCGGAGGGCGAGGTCAGGGTGATGCGGCGACTCGAACAGGAACTCAACGTCGGCCTCAGACAGCCGCGACACTTGCGAGACCACATGCGTACCCGGGGGCAGCGGCTTCGCCGAATTCCAGAAGATCAGCCCAATCCATGCGATCACCAATGCCGGCGGAATAATCCTAAAGAATCGTGCAAACAGCGAGCTACGGGGACCGCTGGATGTGTCTGATTCAGCGTCCGCTTCGGAGTCCTCCATCAGCCTTTTTCCCGGCGGTTGAATTCGGCCTCGGCGGCCTCGATCGCCGTTCCGATTTCCATCCAGCGCATCTCCATCGCGGCTGCATCCCGGGTCAGCTCGGCATGCTGCGCCTGCATTGCGCCATGCATGGGATCCTGGCAAAGCGCGGTCTCGACCTCCGACATCTGGGCGGCAATGGCGGTAATGCGCTGTTCAATCTCAGCTATTTCACGGCGCAGCTTGCTTAAAGACGCCGGCACGCGCTTCGATTGGACTTTACTTACCGCGCCCGCCGCCGCACGAGCGACGGTGGCGGCAGGAGCGGCGGGGTCTCTTTTGCCGCGCGATCTGAGCCACTGCTGGTAGTCATCCAGATCGCCGTCGAAAACCTTGAGCTTGCCGTCGGCGACCAGCCACAGCGAATCGGCCACCGTTTTAATCAAGTGGCGATCGTGAGACACGATCACGAGGCCGCCTTCGAAGCTTTGCAGCGCGACGGTGAGCGCTTCGCGCATGTCGATGTCGAGATGATTGGTGGGTTCATCCAGCAACAAAAGATTGGGCCGGCGCGCCACCAGAAGGGCCAGAGTCAGGCGTGCCTTCTCACCGCCTGAAAATCGAGCCACCGGTTCGAAGGCGCGATCGCCTGCGAAACCGAATTGACCCAGCATGTCGCGTACGCGCTGCTCGTCGCCGCTCGCGAAGTCCGGACCGCCCAGATTGCGCAGATGCCAAAAAGCATCGCTATCCGGCCGCAATTGTTCCATCTGCTGCTGCGCAAAGTAGCCGATGCTCAAATCGGCCGCGGCAATGCGCCTGCCGCCGAGCGGTGGCGTTTTGCCGGCAAGCATCTTGGTCAAGGTCGACTTGCCGGCGCCGTTGGGTCCGAGCAGTGCGATGCGATCTTGCGGCGAGATCGAAGCATTGATGCCGGCGAGGATACGCGCGTTTCCATAACCGCAGGCGGCGTCCTCGATCGTCAACAACGGCCGCGGCGTTTTCAGCGGCTTTAGGAATTCGAACTCGAACGGGCTGTCCACATGCGCCGGCACGATGCGCTCCATGCGCTCCAGCATTTTGATGCGGCTTTGAGCCTGCCGCGACTTGGTGGCGCTGGCGCGAAAGCGGTTCACGAACGCAGTGATCTCGGCGACGCGCTTCAATTGGCGCGCCTGCAAGGTCGCCTGCAACGCCAACTCTTCGCTGCGCTTTAGCTCGAACTGTGAATAATTGCCGGAGTAGGAGTGGATGGCCCGACTCTCGATGTGCAGCACCCGGTCGATGATGGCGTCGAGAAATTCGCGATCGTGAGAAATCATCAGCAAGGTGCCCGCGAACGCCGTCAGCCAATCCTCCAGCCAGACGATGGCGTCCAAATCCAAGTGATTGGTGGGCTCATCCAACAGCAACAGATCGGCCCGCGAGCACAGCGCACGCGCCATGGCCAAGCGTACCCGCCAGCCGCCCGAGAAGTCCGACACCGCCCGCTCATGATCTGACGCCTTGAAGCCCAGCCCATGCATGATGGCCGCTGCCCGTGCCCGGGCGCGATAGCCGTCGATGGCCTGCAGCGAGCCGTAGCCTTCGGCGAGCGCCATCGCTGCATCGCGCCGTTCGGCGTCTTCTATCACGCGCAAAACGCCGCGTAGTTCGACGTCCCCGTCCAATACGAATTCAATGGCGGGGCGTGGACTTGCCGCGATTTCCTGTTCCACGTGGGCGATCTTCAAGCCGCTCGGCACCTCGATGTCACCGCGATCAGGGTGCAGGTCGCCAAGAATTGCCGCAAATAGACTGGACTTGCCGGAGCCGTTGGCACCGGTGATTCCGACCTTGTCGCCACGGAAGATGACGAAGTCGACGTGCTCAAACAGCGGCTCCGGACCGCGCCGCAGGGTGAGATCCCGAGCAGATAACACTAGGAGTCTGTCTGTGGGCTAGGACGACAATCGAAGCGGCCGCAAAACCGCGGGCACGCACAAATTCGCATGGTGAGGTGCACCGCCCACCTGTCCGGCCAGAATGCCGAGCAGCTTGTCCGCTTCCATGGCATCGCCGAACAGGCGCCCCTGCGCGTAATAGCAGCCGTGCTTACGCAAGAACTCGAGCTGCTCGCTGGCTTCGACGCCTTCCGCAATCACCTCGAGATCGAGGCTCTTTCCCATGTCGATGATGGTACGCACGATGGCGGCGTCGTCGGAATCGACCGCCACGTCGCGAACGAAGGATTGATCGATTTTAAGCGTGCCGATGGGAAATTGTTGCAGCGCCGACAGCGACGAATAGCCGGTGCCGAAATCGTCGATGGCGAGGTTCAGGCCCATGGCATACAACTCGTTCAGCAGCCCGATGGTGCGCTTTGGGTCGGTCATCAAGGTGGTTTCCGTGACCTCGAGCTCGAAGCAGGTGGGCGACACATCGTGCTTGCGGAACACGCTGCGGCAGCGCGCGATGAAACTTGCCTGTTTGAGTTGACGCAGCGAGAGATTGATCGCAATTCGGCCCGGCTCCGCCACGATCTTTTGCCATTGGCGGTAGTCCGAGCACACCCTGTTCAACACCCACTCGCCGATATCGAGGATCAGGCTGGTCTCTTCGGCCAGGGGGATGAAATGCGAGGGCGAGATGTCGCCATGTCCCGGCAGGCGCCAGCGCAGCAACGCTTCAGCACCGACCACGCGCCCGCTGCGCAGGTCCACTTTGGATTGATACAGGATCACCAATTCGTCACGTTCCAGCGCGCGCCGCAGCTTGCTCTTCAGCATCAGACGCTCGACCGCGGCGGCATTCATTTCGGGTATATAGAAGGCGCAGGAGTTGCCGCCGTTCTGCTTGGAGTGATACATCGCCGCATCGGCATTGCGGATCAAATCGATCACATTCTCGGCGTCGTACGGACAGATCGCGACACCGACGCTGGCGGTGAGGTACACCTCCTGCTGGTTCACATAGAAGGTGCGGCTTATTTCATCGAGCAGGGTGCGCGCCAGGGCGCCGATGGCCGCCCGATTATCGACGTCCACCGGCAGATCATCGATGAACATGGCGAACTCATCGCCCGCCAGCCGGCCGATCACGGTGTCCTTGCTCAAATTCCGGGTCAGGCGCTCGCTCAAGATTTCCAAGGTTCGATCGCCGGCGGCATGGCCGAAGGTATCGTTGACTTCTTTGAAGCGGTCCAAGTCCAGATACAAGAGTGCGAGCGAGCGCTGATTGCGGCGCGAGCGTGCAATGGCCTGTTGCAGCAAGTGCTGGAATTGCATGCGGTTGGGCATTTTGGTGAGCGTGTCGTAACGCGCCAGGTAGCGGATTCGCCGTTCGGCACGCTTGCGCTCGGTGATGTTGCGCGCCACGTAGATATTGCCCTGGAACTGCGGGTCCTCGGTCGAGATCGAGGAGCTGGCCATGGACACCGGGATGGTCTGACCGCTCGCTGTGCGCAGCACGGTCTCGCGCGCTTCCGGCGCCGAGTTGCTCAAATCGAAGACGCTGCGATGTGGTTCGTCGATGAAGCTAATCAGCGGCTTGTCCAGCAGATCGGCTTCGCTGTAGCCCAGCAATCGCTGGGTGGCTTCATTGCAGCTTTTTACGATGCCGTCGGGCGATGTCACCAACACGGCATCGCTCAAGCTGTTGAGCACCGTGTTGAGATAATTCTTGGTGATGGTGGTTTCATTGAGTTTCTGCCGCATCCGCTCGAGCGCGAACTGCAGATCGCCGAGCTCATCGTGGCGCACCACATCCAGGGGCCGGGTGTAATCGCCTTGGCCGATACGGTCGGCGCTTTTGACCAGAGCGGAGATGGGTCGCGCCAGTTGTCGGGCGACGAACCAGGCGCCGGCCAATCCCAACAACAGCATCGGGATGGTGATGCCGGCCAGCAAGCTTCTCAGGCGCTTGATCTGTAACCCTTGCTGGCTCTCCAGTTGCTTGCGAATGCTGGCCAGAGTCTCGTGCATCTCGGCACGGCTCATCCAGATGCGCAGGGAACCGACGCGCTGCACGGGCGCCGACACGAGGTTCGAATGAATGGTGCTCTGAAAGACGAACCAGTCGCCGCTCTGCCTGGTGTCGGTATCACCACCGCTGAACAGCAGCGCGTCGCCGCCATCCAAGACCTCGACTCGTTCAATGTCGCGCTCATCGAGCAGCCGGCCGGCGATCGATGCAACCGCCGCCTTGTTGCGCGACGTCAGCGCCGGGGCGAGCGAGGTACCGATGATTTCGCTTAGACTACTGGCGCGAGTTTCCAGATCGGCTTCCAGCTTTTGCGCCACCGTGGCATAGGTGAGCTGGTTGACGTATGCAGCATCCACCCGGTGTTCGTAGGAAGCCAAGCCGGCCAATATCAGCGACAGCCCGGCGCCTACCGCCAGGGCCAGAAGCAAATACTTGGTTTTAAGGCTTCGCGCCATTGCAACACCTGTGGAGCCCCAGGTTAATCATACTCGTTCACGCCAAACCTCATAAGGGGCCGGTACAATCCACCCGGTGGACGCGACCTATGCGCATTGACATCTATTCCGACACCGTTTGTCCCTGGTGCTATCTGGGCAAGCGGCGCTTTGAGCTTGCGGTGGCCGCGCGCCCACAATATGAGCCGCGGGTGACATGGCGGCCATTTGAGCTCAATCCCGAGATACCTTCCGACGGAGTCGACCGAGCGGGCTATCTCGAGGCCAGGCTGAGGAACGCAGGGCGTGTGGCGGAGGCGCATGCCGAGTTGCAGCGCCAGGGACAGGCTGCCGGCATCGAATTTCGTTTCGACCTGATTCAGCGAGTCCCGAATACCCGCCGCTCCCATCTCTTGATTGCTCATGCGGCGCGTTTGGGCCGCCAGTCCGTCGTCAAGGATCGGATCATGCGGGCGTATTTCGAGGAGGGCCGCGACATCGGCGATATCGATGAATTGGTCAGGCTGGGGGTCGAAGCCGGCCTGGCGGAGCACGAATCCCGCTCCGCGCTGGTGCTGCGCGCGGGTCAGGATGGGGTGATTGCCGCCGAACGCCACGCCTCGGTGTTAGGCATCACCGGCGTTCCAACCTTCGTCTTCGACGGCCAATACACGATTTCAGGTGCCCAGGAGGTCGGAACTCTGGCCCGCATCTTCGATCAGGTGGCCGACTTCAGCGCAGCACGCGACGCGGACCGCGATGCGGCTCGCGACGTGGCTTCGTGAACGACGGCGAGTTGACCGGACAGGTCCGTACCCATATTGCTGCAGTGCCAGATCCGGACTGCGCCCTGCATGAGCACGTGGTCGCTCCTTTCTTGAACTTGCGCCGCGCGGCCCAGGCCGACGGCTTCGACCTTATGCCGCAGAGCAGCTTTCGCGACTTTTCGCGTCAATTGACCATCTGGAACGGGAAATTCAGTGGCCAAAGGCCCATGGTCGACGCTTTCGGCCGGCCCGTCGACGGGAGCCGGCTGGCCCCGCGCGAACGTGTCGACACCATATTGCTATGGTCCGCTCTCCCTGGAGCCAGCCGGCACCATTGGGGGACGGATGTGGACGTGATTGACGGCCGCGCGACGCCACCGGGCTACCGGGTCCAGCTGACGGCGGAGGAATTCGCGGCGGGGGGCCCCTACGCGCCGCTCGCTGAATGGCTCGAGAGCAATGCGGCGCGGTTCGGATTTTTCCGCCCATTTCGCGGCGTACTGTCGGGGGTCCAACCTGAACCCTGGCATTTCAGTTTTGCGCCGGTGGCGGAAAATGCGCGTCGCGCCTTGAGTCCGGCGGTGCTCCACAAGGCCATCGCTGCGGCGCCGCTACTGGGTAAAGAAGAAGTGCTGGCCCGCTTGGACGAGCTGCACGCCCGCTACGTCGCGAACATCGACTGGCCGTAAGGGCCGAAACCCGGAACGCGCTAAGCCCAAAGCGCCTTGAGGTGCGTCAGCATCAGCCCGCGCACCTGGCCCAATTGATTGTCGCCCGAAGTGAACAGCGGCGGACTTCGCCGCAGCATTCGCCAACGCTCGGCGCGCAACACCCGGTGCAGGTAGTCGAGATTGCGATCAATAGCTTCGAGATACGGGTTTTTGCCGCCGAACAGCGGCTCGACAAATCGGTAGGCGTGTTCGAACTCGCCCTCGAGGCGCTGCACGCGGGTTTCGCGCACAAACTCCGGTGTTTGGCGCAGCAGATCAAGACCGGAGCTATAGCGTACCTGCAACGCGCCGTCGCTGCCGGTGGTGGCGGCGATTCCTCCCAACACGAACTCCGGATACAAGCGGTCGCGGCACTTCTCGAGATAACATCGATCCGCCATCTGAGCGATCAAATCTGCCGTACCGAGCAAGTGGCCCAATTTGCGGTCACGCGCATCGGCCAGTTGAATCTGGTCGAGTTTGATTTCATAGCCGGTGAAATGCACGATGCGTGTCGACACCGGCACCCAGTTTTCCATGCCGATGCTCGGCAGGAAGCGGGTCAGGAATCGCGCACTGCGCGTCACATGATAAAGAGTGAACTCGGCGCCGTTGCGATGCTGCCGGTCGCCGAACTCGCGGATGTATCCTGCATCGTGAAACAGCGAGGTCACGAGTGCCATCACGGCGCGCTCGGCCCCGAATCGCATGCGCGTTTCGACCGTGCGCTCATGGCCCACCAACAGGCGCGCCATGGCCAAAGTCATGTCGAGCGAGTGCTGGCGATCGTGATAGACAGTATCGACACCGTGATAGCCCGGCATGCGGCCCGTGAACAATTTGTCGAATTCTTCGAATGCGACCGCCACCCGGTCGAAGGACTCGCCGGGAAAGGCATCGGTAAACAGTTCACGCACCGCAACGGTCACCGCGGCAGTGGAACTGACTTGTACGGAATTCGTGACGTCGTAGTCGTTACGGCGTAGGTCATGCATCGCGTGGAGTCTAGGCTTTTAGCAAGGCGCGCGCCATGTGCCTGGTTCTCTTTTGCTGCAATGCTTCCGGCCGATATGTCAAAGCTAGCCGGCCAGGAATTAAGTCAATACACCTTAATCCCGCCGAACTTGCGTTTGACGCGCCGCGCCAGCGTGGCATATCCCAGCCAGAAGCTGCACGCCAGCATGGCGAGCAATGCGAGGATGCACAGCCAGGGATGCGCCGCCAGTGCCGCTACGCCGGACGTTGCGCCGTCCGTGGTGCCGGGCGCGCTTGCGCGCGCGAGTGAGATCCGCGCCGCGGGTCCGTCGCCGGGGGCCGCGCCCGTAGCCGCGGCACTGATGGTGGACGCAGGTTCAGCCATTGCGCTGCGCAGGGCATCGAGCTCAGCTTGCTTGGCCTTGAGTTCACGCTTCAAGAGTTCGAGTTCACTGCGTGCAGCCGCTTCGGCCAGCGCCGGAGTGGTCGCACGGCTGCGATCCAGCTCTTCCTGCAGTTGCTTGAGCCGCGCAGTGGCGGGCTCCTGGGTGGTGAGGTAGGAGGATTTGACCCAGCCGCTGGTGCCGTCGCCCAAGCGAACCTGGGTGAATTCTCCATTGACGCTGAGCGTTTCAAGGTTCGCTCCTGAATGCAACGTGGCCAGCCGTTGACCCTGACCATTCGGTTCGGCGTAGACGCCGAGCACGAGTTCATCACTGACGTAGGCAGTCGCCGCACCAGCCTTCGCGGCCAACAGCGACAGCAGCAGCGCGCCCGACCAGCCCGCGCTTCTCACGCGGCAATTCCCGTTTGCTTGAGCAGCGGCCGCACGTCGGGCTCGCGGCCGCGAAAATTCACGAAGGCGTCCATCGCGTCCAAGCTGCCGCCTCTGCTAAGAATCGAGTCACGAAAGCGCGCCGCCGTTGCGCTATCGAACACCCCGGCGTCCTCGAAGGCTTCGAAGGCGTCGGCAGCGAGCACCTCGGCCTACTTGTAGCTGTAGTAGCCCGCGGCGTAACCGCCGGCAAAGATGTGCGCGAAGCTGGCGGGCATGCGATTGAAGGGCGCTGCCGGCACCACGGCCACTCGCCGGCGAACCGCGGCGAGGGTCTCGGCGACTTTCGCCCCCCGGCCCAAATCGAAATTCGCGTGCAATTCAAAATCGAAACTCGCCAACTCGATTTGCCGCAACGTGTCCAAGGCCGCGTTGAAAGTGCGCGTGCCCAAGAGCCGTTGCAGCATATCCACGGGCAGGGGTTCGCCGCTTTCCACGTGGGAGGAAATCAGCGGCAGGACCTCGGGGCGCCACACGAAGTTCTCCATGAACTGACTCGGAAGCTCGACCGCGTCCCAGGCCACGCCGTTGATTCCGGCAATGCTCGGATAGGCCACGCGCGTCAGCATGTGATGCAGCCCATGGCCGAATTCATGAAACAGGGTGGTTACTTCGTCGTGGGTGAGCAGCGAGGGGGCGCTGCCCACCGGCGCGGTAAAATTGCAGACCAGCTGCGCCACCGGCAATGCCGTGCCCGTGGGTAGAGACTTTGCGACCACGCATTCATCCATCCAGGCGCCGCTGCGTTTCTCGGTGCGCGAGTACGGATCTAAAAAGAATCCCGCCACCATTGCCTCGTTCTGATCGAGCAGATCGTAATAACGGACGCTGGGATGCCAGACTCCAATGCCCGGGCGTTCGCGGACACTGATGCCGTAAAGCTTGCGAATCAGAACGAACAGCCCGGACAGC
>JANYIY010000462.1 GCA_025358615.1 Gammaproteobacteria bacterium
CATCGCGGGTCTCGTAGCCCGTCACCCCCAGCGCCTCCGCTGCCATCACCACGACCGGCATGCCGTTGTCGATGCAAGTGACGTCAACTCCGTCGAAGACATCGACGAGGTGTCCCGTGGGCAGCAACGAGCCGCAGACCGAACCCGCCGTCTCCAGAAAGCTGATGTTCACGGGCGCGGCGGTTCCGGGGACGCCGTCAATGCGCGCCTTCCCTGAATATTGCAGGTTCCCGCCCGGAGTCTGCACCTCGATGTCGCTCAAGGTTCCCGTGTTGCGGGTCAGCACCCGCAGGGTGGTGACCTCGCCCGCGGCCCGCACCAATCCGGTCTCGAGTCCGAAGGGCACCACCGCCGCCAACATATTGCCGCAGTTCGGCGTGGTATCCACCCGTGCTTCCTTGATGGAAACCTGCGCAAACAGAAACTCGAGATCCACTCCGCTGCTCTGGCCGCGACGCACGATGCCCACCTTGCTGGTCAACGGGTCAGCGCCACCGAGGCCGTCGATTTGGCGCACGTCGGGCGAGCCCATCACCGCCAACAGCACGGCATCGCGCTGCGCAATCTCCGCGGGCAAATCACTTTCGAGAAAGAATGGGCCGCGCGAGGTTCCACCGCGCATGAATAAACAGGGAATGGCTCGCTGCATGATTGTCGTCCGAGGTCGCCAAGTTGAGCGGCGGATTATCACGTATACTATCAAGGAATGAGTAATATACCTGTTATCGCAATACGGCATAGCCCTGAAGCGAGTGCTGCGTGGACCTGAAACAGCTGGAGTATTTCCGTCATGTCGCGGAACTAGGTAGCTTCACGCGCGCCGCCACCTTCCTCTCCATAGTGCAGCCCGCCTTGAGCCGACAGGTACGCCAGCTGGAAGTTGAGCTCGGGCAGAACCTGTTCGACCGCAACGGACGCGGGGTGGTCCTCACCGATGCGGGTACGCGCTTGCTCGAGCACACGCGCGGCATTCTGATGCAGGTGGGCCGCGCCCGTCAGGAACTCGAAGATCAAAGGAACGGCGACTCCGGCCACTTCGTGCTGGGATTGCCGCCGAGTCTTGGGCGAAGTGTCACCGTCCCGCTGGTCAAAGCATTCGGCCGCCTGTTGCCCAATGCCACTCTCGCCACCGTCGAAGGCTTGTCGGCGTACATGCTGGAATGGTTGAACGTAGGCCGCGTCGACTGCGCGCTGGTCTACAACGCGCCGGCCTCCCCCAGCATCGATTTGCAGCCGTTGCTCGATGACCAGTTGTTTCTCATTGCGCCGCTGTCGGACAAGGCGCGGCGCAAGGCGCGCAAGACCATCACCTTGGCGGAGCTCGCCGAATATCCGCTCATCATTCCCAGCCGCCCACACTCCATACGCATGTCGGTGGAAAATGCGTTGGCCGGTGTCGACGTCAAGATCAAGGTGGCGCACGAGATCGAATGCATTCCGGCGGTGATTGATTTGGTGCGGCAAGGCCATGGATACGGGGTTTTACCTCTGAATGCGCTCAAGTCCTCACCGTGGGCCGATGACGTGTTGATCAGACCCATCGTCGCCCCCGTCCTGACTTCATCGCTGTCCATCGCCATCTCGGCGCAGCGTCCCAAGAGCCCGCTCATGCGCAAGTCCATCGACGTGATTCGCGACATCGTGCGCCAAGAAATTCGTTGCGCGGAAATCACCACATGAGCAAGCCACACGACTACGACGACATTCCGGGCACTTATGTCTACGATGCCGAGCGCAGCCGGGTCGGCTACGCGCTCAACATGTTCTGCATGTCCTTGAACAAGGTGGAGAACCGCAACAGCTTCAAGGCGGACGCACCCGCCTATCTTGACCGATTCCCGCTGACTCCCGAGCAGCGGCGCACGGTGCTGGAACGCGATTGGCTGGGCATGCTCAAGGTGGGTGGCAATATCTATTACACCATCAAGATCGCCTTTTGCGACGGACTCACCTTCCAGGACGTGGCCGGCATGATGTCCGGCGTATCCAAGGAAACCTACGCCCAGATGATGTTGGCAGGGGGACGCAGTCCCGACGGCAACCGCAACAAAGACCCGAGCGCCACGGAGGAACCACATGGCTAAAATTGTCGCCGGCATTGCAGTGTCGCATGTGCCTGCCATCGGTGTCGCGATGGACAAAGGCATGACGGGCACTCCCTACTGGCAGCCCCTGTTTCGGGGATATGAACCGGCGCGCGAATGGCTGGCCAAGTTGGCGCCCGATGTGGCCATCATCGTGTACAACGATCATGCCTCGGCCTTCTCGCTGGAAATCATTCCCACCTTTCTCATCGGCGTGGCCGCCCAATTTCCGATCGCCGACGAGGGCTTCGGCCCGCGTCCCGTGCCCGTGGTGAAGGGCCACCCTGCCCTCGCCTGGCATCTGGCGGAGTCATTGATTCTCGATGAGTTCGATATGACCATCGCCAATGAAATGCTGGTGGATCATGGCCTCACCGTGCCGCTGTCGGTGACCTGCGGTAAGCCCGATGCCTGGCCGTTTCCGGTTATCCCATTATGCGTGAACGTGGTGCAGTATCCGCCCCCGACCGGCGCCCGCTGCTCCAAGCTCGGCATGGCCATACGACGTGCCGTGGAGCAATTCGATCAGGATCTGCGCGTGGTCATCTACGGCACCGGCGGCATGTCACATCAGCTGCAGGGTGAGCGTGCCGGTCTGATCAATCGTAAGTTTGATACGGCATTTCTGGACGGGCTGACCCGCGACCCCGTAGGACTCAGCCAGATCACCCACACCGAATACATGCGCGAAGCCGGCTCCGAAGGTGTGGAAATGGTGATGTGGCATGTGATGCGTGGCGCACTGGGCGATGAGGTCGCCGAGGTTTATCGCCACTACCATGTGCCGGCATCCAACACCGCCGCGGGTTTGATGATTTTGGAAAATAGGAGCGCCGTATGAAGGTTTGTCTCGCGGGCCACGGCGCCTTCGGTATCAAGCATCTGGAAGCCATGGCCAAGATCCCCGGGATCGAAGTCATCTCACTCGCGGGCTCGAACATTGAATCGGCACACGAGGTGGCACAGCAATGGAAAATTCCCCATTGGAGCGCGAATCTCGCCGAATGCCTGGCACAGCCTGGTCTCGATGCGGTGATATTGACCACGCCAACGCAAATGCATGCTGCGCAGGGCATGGAGTGCATGCGTGCCGGGAAGCACGTCATGATCGAGATTCCCATGGCCGATTCGGTGGCAGACTCCGAACGGCTGGTGCAAGTGCAAAAGCAGACCGGTGTAGTCGCCATGGCCGGACACACCCGCCGCTTCAACCCCAGCCACCAATGGGTGCACAAACGAATCCTGGCTGGCGAACTTA
>JANYIY010000303.1 GCA_025358615.1 Gammaproteobacteria bacterium
GTCTGCAGCTCACCCAGTCCACCTGCGGTTGCACTCATCTTCTAAGCCTACATCAATCGCGCTCGCGTCGCAGCTTGCTCGGCGTGCAGGCTTAAGGGGAGACCCTCTGCTGCCCCGCTTGGTTACAATGTGGCGGCGCCGCGCATCCTTGAATATTCCTCGAGGTATCCCATGCTTTCTAGAACGGCTTCTTGTTCCTGCGGTCAACTGCGCATTGAAGTCGAAGGCGACCCCAGGGGCGTTGGCATGTGTCACTGCTTTGCCTGTCAGAGAAGGACGGGAAGTGTATTCGCCGCGCTAGCCAGCTTTTCTGCTCCGTTCAAAGTGTTCGGCACTGCAACGGAGTATGTTCGCCGCGGCGATCAAGGCGCCCAATTCACATTCAGATTTTGCCCAATCTGCGGCACCACGGTTTTCCATACCGAAGACGGGCGCCATGATTCTGTGAGTGTCGCCGTGGGAGCCTTTGCCGAGTCGAGCTTTCCTGGCCCCGAAGTTTCCGTTTACGACAGCCGAAGGCACGGTTGGGTGCAATTGCCCCCCGGAACGGTAGCCTTCGACAAGGATCCCGGCTAGCCTCTCGCAAATGAAAGTATCGGGCACAGTGATGATAGTCGCCATGGCGCTGGTCGGCTGTGGACCCTCCGCTGGGACTTCGGCGCCGCCAAGAATTGCGCAAAGAGCCGACGTCATCGTTACCGTCGATGGTGGGCGGCATACCTGCGTCGTGGCTCTCTTCAGCGAGCAGCAGGGCAGCATAGTTCCCTGCGGCGACGTCGTTTCATTCGTCAAGGACGAGCTTAGAGCAGCCAGCGGAGCAGTCTATGACGTTCGCACGGTCTCCTCTGTCGATAAAGCCGAGAGCGCTCGCGTGGCAGGAAGTTTGAATGCTGCCGGCTATCGATTCATCGGCGGAAGAGTGTTAAATCCTTAACGGGATCGTGCCCGCGGAGAGTACCGATGAACAGCGCAGGTTCGTTTCGCACCTTCGGTGATTTCTATCCCTTTTACCTGGCAGAGCACGCCAACCTCACTTGCCGCCGATTGCATTTCGCAGGCACCACCATTGCTGTTGCCTTACTGATCGCTGCCTTCGTCACTCATGGGTGGTGGTTCGTGGCAGTGGCGTTCGTTCAGGGTTATGCGTTCGCGTGGGTGGGCCATTTCTTCTTTGAGCACAACCGGCCGGCGACATTTAAATACCCTCTGTTCAGCTTGATGGGCGATTGGCGCCTGTGGTGGGACAGCCTTTGCGGCAGAGTGAAAATCTGAGGCTTAAGGCCGCCCCGGGTGAGCCATTTCCTCTATTTTCGGCATTTTGCATGCCTCACCTGCTTCAGTCTCTTGGCCGGGCTCATGTCCTCCCTGCCGCTAGCGAGCAGCGCGCCCCTGTCTTTTGCACTTTACGGAGGGCTTCACGCATTGGCCTTGGTCGTCGCTCTCCGCGCACCACAACCGCTGTGGCGCAGGGTCCTATTCATCGGTGTTGCCGCGGCACTTTGCGTCGCGACCTTGCAAGTTGCACTCACTGCCCTCCCGCTATTCGGTGGCCTACCCCGAGATTCCAGAGCCTATGCTGCGCTGGGATTGGCAGCGATGACGGGCGCACTGGCCTATGGCATATCAATACGTCAATTGAAGATGCGGCCCTTGCCCGCGAACGCGCTGCTGCTGATTTCCCTCGGCTGCGTCGCAGCGACATACGCCGGGTTTTTCGCTCTGGCCCATTTTCACGTGCTGGGGCGTTGGCTGATCGCCGTACTATGGTGGTACGCTTTTTCCGCCGGACTTTGGTATTTCGATCGGCGAGCGCACATGTTCGGGGCGTACACCTAACCCCAGTATTTGTGCCGGCCATCGCCGCAATGCCGAACTTCCATTCAGCAGTCTCAACACCCAAGGCACTTTTAGTTGAGCGCTGCGGCCGGAAATCGCAGGCTTCAATATTCGATTGTGAACCGCGACCTGCAGGGTCTGGATCACCTTCGCGGGAAACAAACGGCGCCGCCGCACCCTCGCCAGATCTGGGTCCCGCAGTGTCCCCGCCTCGAGCTTCACCGCGAGAAGATTGGCCGTTGCCACCGCATCTTGGATGGCGAGATTAATGCCCACGCCGCCTACCGGCGACATGGCGTGGGCCGCATCGCCGATGCAAAGCAATCCGGGCTTGGACCAGGTCGTCAGTCGATCGACGGCGACACTCAATAGCTTGACGTCGTCGAAGGATTTCAATTCATCGACTCGATCGGACAAAAAGTGGGCGCCTTCGGCGACAGCGGCCTTGAATGCCTCGAGCCCCGCAGCATGTACCAATCCGATGCCGCCTTTGCCGATCACATAGGCGCACTGCCAATAATCAGTGCGGTCAATGGTCACGATCATGGAATTCGCGCCGAGACGTCCCAGGACATCGATGGGATCGCCCGCTTTTTTCGACAGTCGAAACCAAAGCACGTCGATGGGTGAGCCCAAGTCCTGCACTGCCAGCCCGGACGCCGCTCGCACCGTCGAGGAGCGGCCGTCGCAGCCCACCACCAGATCGGCGTGCACTTCTATCGCGCCGTTCGGCGTATCGGCTTTGACACCCACGACGCGGCCCGAGGTCTCGATCAAACTGATCACCTGCGACGACATCATGACCGTGAGGGAGGGAAAGCGCCGGCCCCGGTCCGCCAGGAAGTTGAGGAAATCCCACTGCGGCATCAGCGCGACGAACTTGAACGGCGCCGGAATCCGCGCAAATTCCGCGATTTTGACGGATGTGTCGCCAATTTCGAGGCTGAGCTTGCGAACCTCTGAGTGCGGCAGTTTCAAGAAATCCTCGGCCAGCCCCAGTTCCTGCATGATCATCAGGGTTGAGGGGTGTACGGTATCGCCGCGAAAATCACGCAAAAAATCTGCGTGCTTCTCCAAAACGACGGTGTTGACTCCGGCGCGCCCCAGCAAGTAGCCCAGCATCATGCCGGCCGGTCCGCCGCCGGCGATACAACACTGGACCTGCAATTTTTCAGCCATGGCGCATGATACCCGCTAAGATTCCACTATCATGCAGATCCATCAAGGCGGCTGCCTCTGCTCAGCGATTCGGTTTCGCATCTCCGGCGAGCCCATCTTCTCCAGCGTCTGTCACTGCTCCACCTGCCGCCGGGCAAGCGCCGCCCCCACAGTCGCGTGGCTGACCTTTGACCGCAGCCAGGTAGAAATGCTGACGGGGGAGCCGCGCCTTTATCGGTCCTCGCAGGGCGTGCTGCGCCAATTCTGCGGCACTTGCGGCAGCCAAATCTCTTACGAGTGCGTAGCCAGCCCTGCGACGGTCGACATCACCACGGCATCCCTCGACAACCCGAATCTGTTCCCGCCGACGCTGGAAGTTTGGCTGGAACATCGTGTGTCGTGGGAATCCGCAGATCAGAACCGCACTCAGTATCCGAGGAGTACTCGATGACCCGCCGGTTGATCAGTTCAGGATCTCAATTCGAACGCGACATTGGGTATTCGCGGGCGGTAGTCGATGGCGAGTGGGTCTTCGTGTCCGGAACGACAGGATTCGACTACGCGACCATGACCATCTCTGATGATCTATTGGCTCAGACTGAACAGTGCATGAAGAACATCCAGGCGGCACTACGCCAGGCCGGCGCCGAGCTCGCCGACGTCGTACGGGTGAATTATGTGGTGCCGAACGGCGCGCGCTTCCCCGAGTGCTGGCCGATACTAAAGAAATACCTGGGCGAGATTCGCCCCGCAGCCATGATGATTTCCGCGGGTCTTGCGGATCCGCGTATGCAGATCGAGATCGAGGTCACCGCCCGTAAGCGCGCTCCATGAACCGCGATGCAGCAATGCATTCCGTCTACGGCGGCGACTGCACCTGCCGGCAGGGGCTCGCGTCCCGATGTTGCGTTGCCAATCATGGGAGGCCCATCCTTGCTAGGTATTCATGATGTGTGGCTCTTTGTGCTGTCCGGCCTATTGTTGAATATCACTCCGGGACCCGACACGCTCTACATCGTCGGCCGCAGCTCCGCCCAAGGTTGGCGCGCCGGTGCGGTCGCGGCGCTGGGAATCGGCGCCGGCGCACTGG